>CAYMZW010000269.1:1304-9552 GCA_964395005.1 uncultured Rivularia sp. | reverse complement strand
ATGAAGTACTTAGAGCGTTGGAGATGGAGCCTTATTTAGATAGTTTGGCTTCTGGGTTAGCAGCTCCATCAAATCTTGGTGGTAGCCCCAAAACTTCAACAGGTGTTGTAGATGGTACAAATACGACGAATAACTCCTCTACTAGCTTCTCTAGTGCTGGAGTTGCTCAAGTCGCAGCAGCAATTCGAGCTAGAAAAGCCAAAGCTGCTTCCGGTACTGCTGTACGAACCAGAAGAGGCAACAATCGGTTGTTAACATCTAAAACAGCTACTTCTGTATCTGCACAAGGCAAATCTTCCAGTGGCAGATCGCAAGCACAGCGTCGCTTAAATTCTGAAAGCTTAACGAAAGCTTATTTGAAGGGAAGACGGGATTTTGCTTTACATAATCTGAGTCTGTTAAGTTTACAAGGCTCCGATTTATCTGAAACAAACTTTCATTCTTCTAAGTTGGAAAAAACTAACCTTCAAAGCGCAAATCTTTACAACAGCGACTTTGGACGAGCTAACTTAAACAAAGCAAATCTTAGAGATGCTAATTTAAGTAAAGCTTACTTCAACCATGCCGATTTAGAATTAGCAGATCTTCGAGGTGCAGACCTCAGTTATGCTCATCTAAGTAATGCTAATCTCCGTGGAGCTAACTTATGTGGCGCTAATCTTACTGGAGCTAAAGTAACTTCCGAACAGTTGGCATTAGCTAAAACCAATTGGATGACTGTACGTCCCAACGGAAGAAGAGGTTTATTGTAATTTGACACGCTGAAAATAAAATATGAATTGTTTTATTAAAGTTTTATTAAAATTTTACTTTATAAGCCTCTATATATTCGATGGGAAAGATAATTGAAAATTCACTTATACAGTATTGCGAGCAAATGCCATAATGTGGCGGAACGTAACGGGATTATTTAAAAAGGCATCAACCAAGGATTTATTATAGATAAATATATGCTGCTTTAGTAGCAAATTTACAATAAAAAAGATTTTGCAATCAAAATTGTATAGGTTAATTTCCTCTATAATTCCTTTAAATTTAGGATTATTATAGAGGAATTTTTGTTTAAATTACTTCCTTCACAGCTCTACAATTACTGATAATCGGGAGTAGGCAACGCATTTGTGACGAGAAAATAAGCTTTGCGATGATCCTTTCTCTGAGCCGCACAAGCGCGGTGAACTCTCAATACTATCTCTGTTTGGAAAGCTCCGAAAACCCCACAGCTAATAATGACGTAGATACGAAGCCCGTGCGTAAGTCTTGACAATTATATTTATTGTTATATATTTATTAAAATAAATAATAATTTTAAAAACATACGCTTATGTGGAAAATACTGATAATCCACAGCTTAGTTATATCATATTTGCTTATTAATGCATCTTTTTGTATAGGATTAACTTTTGAAAGTTCTAACTAAATACCTTATGAAATATCTATCTAAAGATATAAATATATTTTTTTTGTCTTAATAACTTCTACTTTAGGACTGATTACGTTAAAAATTAACTTAAGATATCTTGAATAATGAATTATCATGCCAATATAAATATAATGTATAATCTAGAACAGCGGTGAAAAATTCAGCTTATTAAACAAATGTTTCATTATGTTGTTCTATGATGCGTTTGCTAATAATTATAAATAAATTAATATTTGATAATTTGTCGCAATTGGACGTACTTTAGATCGTATTAATGTAGTTTAAATATAATTCTACGCTTAATTTTAATACGAATACGTTAGGAATGGCAGCAAAGTGTGTTTAATTCCGAATGAGTATTAAAGAATTTTAATAGCCCGAATGCTGAATTTTCCGTAATACTGGCGTAAGTTCTATGTATATAAATACAAGTAATAAGTTCTGATTTTAGACAGAAACCAAGTAGTGATGAGCAATATTAGCGAGTTAAATTTTTTATCAGTGAAAGGCTCACTTGTAACGCCCGAATCCATACCACAGGAGCTACAACAGCAATTAAGTCTATATCGAGTTTTTGTAAGACTGTATGAGAATCATGGCAGTCTCTTAGAGCAGATTATTAAATTAGAAAACTTATCCGAATCTTCGTTGAGCGTAGCGCAGTTGCACTATATACAGGCTGTTGTTGATGAAGAAGCGGTTTATGTAACTACTAATTTACGTGATGGTAAAAGCCAAAGTTTGCGACAATCTCAGAATACTTGGACTATCGGGCGCGATCGCAATAGTGGAATTCACATTAATAGTAAGTATGTATCTCGTCGCCATGCTGCGATTCGATATATTGAACAAGGTTTTTATTTAGTAGACTTTAACAGTACTAACGGTACTTATATTAATGGCGAACAGATTTATCATCTGACTAAGCTTGAGGAAGGAGATATCATTCGCGTAGGTAATATTACTTTTTCTTTTTTCATCAATCACAGTTGCTCTGTTTTACCTACAGTAGCAGTAGAGTTATTAATGCAATTGGTACCCGCTTCACTGGGTGATGATAACGCTCTTAGCAATAAAACCGAAACATTAAATTCGTACTATAAAAGTAAATCGAGTAAAACTAAAACTAAAACTAAAACTCGAAAGCTTGATAATAGCGAGTATATTCAAGAGGACACTGAGTGCAATCGAATAGCGAAGATGCAGACTTTTGAAGAGCAGTTAAGTCAAGAGTGGAAATCCGATATTTTAGACCGTTTTTATAGTAAGCAAGCGTCTAAAGATTTAGTTTGATCGGGTGCTTTAGTAATAACCGGGAACGGAGAAATTATTTTAAAAATACTCGTTTTGACGGACAATAATTACTAATTTTTTTAATTTAGAGAATATAAATCACACTTTATCAAAATAGATCAAATCTAATTAATTGCTTAGTATAAAGCTAGCAACTGATGGCGATTGATATATATTTTAGTCGAAACGATATTTTAAATTCACAAATGAATGCTAGATATAGTGCGGAGGCAAACAGGCATTTAAATTGGAATTGCCTCCACACGAATTACTAATTATCTGTTACCTGATACAGAGAAAATTCCTCATGTAGTCAAGCAATGGTGCTATTCTTCATCTAATTCTTCATCTTCAACTTCATCGTCTTCGGAAGGTTGCACTACAGAGTTAGCAGAAACAACAGCGCCTAATTCAAGCTTTTCAAGCACCTTCTGCTTAATTTCTTCGAGCAGTTCCGGCTTTTCTTCAAGGTACTTAATAGCGTTATCCCTTCCTTGAGAAATATTATCACCATTGTAACTGTACCAAGCTCCCTTACGATTGATAACGCTGGTTTCTTCTGCTAAGTCAACAATACAACCTAGGGTAGAAATACCTTGACCAAAAATTACGTCAAACTCGGCAATTCTAAAAGGTGGTGCAACTTTATTTTTAGCAACTTTGACTTTTACGCGAATACCGAATTCATCCGTACCTTTTTTCAAAGTTTGAATGCGTCGAATATCTAATCGTACTGAAGAATAATACTTTAAAGCGTTACCACCAGTAGTGGTTTCTGGATTACCGTAACTGACCCCGATTTTCATCCGCAACTGGTTAATAAACATGACTGTGCAGCCAGATTTACCAATATTACCAGTAATTTTACGTAAAGCTTGGCTCATCAATCGAGCTTGAAGCCCGACGTGAGTGTCACCCATATCACCTTCAATTTCTGCGCGGGGAACTAATGCTGCTACCGAGTCAATCACCACGATGTCTACCGCAGCAGAACGCACTAATTGATCCACAATTTCTAAAGCAGCTTCTCCGGTGTCTGGCTGGGAGATTAACAAATTTTCAATATCAACACCTAAAGCCGAAGCATAGGTAGGATCGAGAGCATGTTCCGCGTCTACGTAAGCTGCGATTCCACCTTCTTTTTGTACCTCAGCCACCGCGTGCAGCGCTACGGTTGTTTTACCAGAACTTTCTGGGCCATAAATTTCAACTACTCGTCCCTTTGGTAAACCACCACCTAATGCTAAATCTAAGGTAAGTGCGCCTGAAGAAATCGTCTCTACACGCATCCGGGTTGCATCCCCAAGACGCATGATTGTACCTTTTCCAAAAGTTTTCTCTATCTGGCTAAGCACCATATTAAGTGCTTTTTGCTTGCCTGCATTCTCTTTGCTATCTGTGTTAACCGCCATTTGAGCCTCTAAAATATATTGATGTAGGTTATAGTCTCGGATAATCTTAGTAGAACAGATATACTATCATGTTATTTTAACACTGCCGAACGCTATATAGTTTAGCTGGATATTCAAACAAGATTAAAATTGATCGTCGGTAAAGGTTTCGGACAAATGTTGATTGGTATAAGTTGGATACAAGGTGATAGCGATTGTTTAAACAACATATATTTCCATATATTTACACAAATATTATCTCAGTTTGCTTGTTGATTTCGCTCACCACTCAATTCAGATAACGATTTGATATAGCCACGAGCAAATATTACTTTTTTTGGTAAAGACTTGGTCGATTTGTTTATTGCTTAGGTGTGTACTATAGTACTTGCCTTTATGTATTACTGTAATTGAGAAGGTTGAATTAAATCTTTAATTTAGATTGTATTGTGAATTATACAATGATGGGGAAATATTAATTTATCATTCACCATGACATCAACTACGTAGAAGCCTTGGTATTTAGGGCTGGCTATATATTGATGTTCTCTTCTACGGCTTCTGGGGACTGCTTGCTGTGGATAGTCAGCAGACGATAACGACGGTCATAAATATTCTAATATAGGAACCGTCTGATGCTCCGAAAATTTTAACGCGACACGCTCACTATTTTTAACTGACCTTGGGCTAGTTTGCCCGGCAGGCGATCGCATATCGTGCATTATTTTCATGGAATTGATCTGAATTAACTAAGATTTTCTTTAATATCGCAGCTATTTTTTAGCATTATTGATAAATTTAGCACTGAGACAAAAGACGTTTTTATTTTTACCGCTCATTGTTTTTATGACAATATAAATATAAATTTTAATAGCTATTGACTTAAAAGCGAACGTAGTGAAAGACTAATAATGAAGCTAATTTATCATTGCTACATACCTTTGTTGCTCAAGTCTATTTGCAAGTAATTTTGTCACACATTAGGTCAGCGAAAATACTGATTTATCGTATTTTTTCACATTAATTAATTTATGGTTGCTCAGCTAGAAAACAAGAGTGTAAATTCGACCGTTAGTTTATCACATACAGTTAAAGGACTAGTACAGGTTTTTACTAGTTCTTCCCGTAGTTTTTTTACCAGTGTAATGGCACAAGCATTGAGAATTGCCGGTCAAGGTACGCCGGTTTTGATAGTGCAATTTCTCAAGGGCGGTATTCGTCAAGGGCAAAACAACCCTGTGGTGCTAGGACAAAATTTGAATTGGATTCGCTGTGACTTACCGCGTTGCATCGACACACCACAACTAGACGATACTGAAACTGAAGCATTACATTCACTGTGGCAACATACACTGAGTGTGGTGAATGAAGGTAAGTATTCTCTGGTTGTATTAGATGAATTAAGCTTAGCGATGAACTTCGGTTTAATTCCCGAAACAGAAGTTTTAGAATTTTTAACCAAGCGTCCCCAAAACGTTGACATTATTCTTACAGGAGCGGAGATGCCTAAATCTATTTTGGATTTGGCAGACGAAATCACTGAAATTCGTCGTCCGAATCGATTGTAGGAGAAGGTGGAGGGGGAGAGGGGGAGACAAGGGGATGGGGAGAAGACGAGACTAACTCGCTACTCATAACTCATAACTTCCTTCCTCTTAACTCCTAACTCTTAACTTTTAAGCTTTGACGTTTGTTTAATCTTTAATTTATAGTCTGTGATTAAAAACGATAAATGGATTTCTAAAATGGCTCAAAAGGGTATGATTACTCCTTTTGAAGCTAGTTTGATTAGAGAAATTAAATGCTCGGAAATCAGTTCAGTACGTCGCGTTATTAGTTATGGTTTGTCTTCCTACGGTTACGATATACGTCTTTCTCCCACGGAATTTCGTATTTTTCGACATATTCCCGGAACTGTAGTAGATCCCAAAAATTTTAAGGAGCAAAATTTAGAATCAACAGCTTTACATAGTTCGGTAGAGGGCGATTATTTTATTTTGCCCGCTCATTCTTATGGTTTGGGTGTTGCTTTAGAAAGGTTGGAGGTTCCGGATAATATATCGGTGATTTGCATCGGTAAATCTACATATGCTCGTTGTGGAATCATAGCTAATCTGACACCAGCAGAGGCTGCGTGGCGGGGTCATTTGACTTTGGAATTTTCTAATTCTTCAAGTGCAGACTGTCGTATCTACGCTTCGGAAGGTGTAGTACAGTTATTATTCTTGGAAGGCGAACCTTGCGCTATTAGTTATGAAGCTCGTCAAGGTAAGTATCAAGATCAACCTGAAAGAGTGACAATAGCCAGAATATAAGTCAGTTATCAGTGAGCAGTTATTTAATGTTCACTGATAACTGATAACTGTTAACTGATTAAGGAGCCAATCTGGCTTTACCTAAACGATGAGATTTGTACCATTCTGCTATTGCTGGAACCCAGTTTTCAAAGTGAATTAGCATCAGTTCGCATAGCTTTTGTATTTCTAGTTGAGCGTCTTTTTTATTTCTCATATCTAAGAAATGCATTAAAGAGCGTAAATTCAAACTAACTATAAAATGCTGACGGTAGTCAAATGGCATTTTCCCTCTAATGTGTTCTTCAGAAATGCCATTGTCAAAATCAATTTTGTAACGTTTAACTGCTTCGGTGCACCAGTCTAAATCGGCTTGTCTTTGTTCAGGTGAATAGTAGTATTTTTTGCCTTGCCGATTAGTGTAATAGTCTACAGGGCGTAAGTAAAAAACATCTTCTATATTTTTTTCACCTTCTGCTACTTTGATAAATTGCTCAGAGGTATATCTGAAAGATTGAACATCAAAAGATACGCTAATACGATGAGTACGCGCTTGCTGCATAACGCTATGGGGAAAATAACCGCAGTTAAATACTATTTGAGGATGTTCTAAAGGACCGTAATGTCCTCTTTCTCCTGCTAAAAGCCGTTTTACTATAATTTCACCACATTGCGATTCTGAGGGAAATTGATCGCGATCATCATACACGAATCTATCGGTATAGTCTTGGTGCATGGCAGCATAGATAACTTGCTGTGGATTCGGTGTTTTTGTAATAACTTCTACTCGAAATCGATTCATGTTTTAGCTAAAAATTGGGATTTTGGATTTGGGAATAGTTATGGGAATAGTTAGGAGTTAGGAGTTCGGAGTGAGGAGTTAGAAGTTCGGAGTGAGGAGTTAGAAGTTCGGAGTTAGTAGTTAATAATTATCTTCTCCTTTTTCCCCCTCTTCCCCCTCCCTACTCCCTACTCCCTACTCCCTAATTATCAAGTTAGGAGTTTATAGTTACTTTTTATCTTCCCTGATTTTTCTCTTAGAAAGCTGCTCTATTTAGTTTCAAAATAAGGGTTGTTTTTTTACCTTTTATCATTCAATCTTTAAAATAGCTGAAAAAGACTATTTTTTGAACCAAGGTGTAACAGAAGTTATGGTTTTAACTGCTTCAACAATGTTGTCTTTGGGAACAAAGGCTCCGGATTTTCAACTAAGAGATGTGGTATCTGGGGAAACTATTTCTCTTTCTACGTTTACAGATAAAAAAGCTTTACTGGTGATGTTTATTTGTCGTCACTGTCCGTTTGTAAAGCACGTACAGGAAGAATTAGCGAAGTTAGGAAAGGATTATTTACAAAGTGGCTTAGGGATTGTTGCTATTAGTGCAAATGATGTTAAAAATTATCCCGATGATGCGCCAGATTTATTGAAATCGATGGCTACGGAATTAGATTTCAAGTTTCCTTTGTGTTATGACGAAACTCAGGAGACAGCAAAGATTTACACTGCTGCTTGTACTCCAGATTTTTTCTTGTTTGATGATGAACAAAAACTTTTCTATCGCGGGCAATTAGATGATAGTCGTCCGAGTAATGGTAAACCTGTAACAGGGAAAGATTTACGCAATGCGATAGATACTCTGCTGGCTGGTAAGTCTTTAACGGAAGAACAAAAGCCGAGTATTGGTTGCAATATTAAATGGAAACCAGGTAATGAACCGGAGTATTTTGGGTAGAAGTTAGGCAGCGGATGGAGTTAGGCAGCGGATGAAGTTAGGCAGCGGATGAAGTTAGGCAGCGGATGGAGTTAGGAGTTAGGAGTTAGGAGTTAGGAGTTAGGAGTTAGGAGT
>CAYMZW010000269.1:0-1204 GCA_964395005.1 uncultured Rivularia sp. | reverse complement strand
AGTTAGGAGTTAGGAGTTAGGAGTTATAAGTTAGGAGTTAGGAGTTAGGAGTTAGGCAACGGATACAGTTAAAAGTTGTCTCTTATTAATTAACAACTAACCACTAACAACTAACAACTAACAACTAACAATTAACATCTAATTTTGAATTTCTAAGTTAAGGATGTAATGTCCTAACTGAACTTTCTCAGCCCACAATTCGTATTCAACTCTGAGGTGTTCTGGTAAAGGGTTTCCGCTTAAGGTAAGATTACGAGTAAAGTTTTTCAGGCGGATTGGTTGGTTGTTTTGCAAGGATTCATTGGGTAGCCAGTAACGGCTCATGCCGTAAACTCCTTTTTCCCAAAAGTGACGATAACTTAAGTGTGGGTTGCCTTGCATTGTCATGATCACCCTGTAAGGTGATATTTCTAACCATAAAACTCTTGGGCTACTTAAAACGCGAGGGTTGGTTTGCGCTGGTGTTAAAAAGGCGTTTTGTGAATTTTGGGATTTGGCTTCTTGTTCGGTTTTAATCGGGGGTGCATTTAATAATAGATGGAAGCGCTGGCTATCTTTTTGATATAAGGTAGCGGCGGTTTCGACAACGGATCGGACTGGTAAATCCGTTGAAATTAAGGATAAACAAACGGGTTTGCGTTGATGAGTCAGCATGAGAGGGATGGGGATAACAAGAAGAAGGATAAATAAGTTTAATATTAAGATTCGGTGTCGGATTTAGCGGTAGGATAAAGGGCGAGGAAGTTTACACGTAAAGCTTTTACTTATGTATAATTTCCCTTACAGTCACACGCCAGTTTATCCTAATGTCGGCTTCTGTCATAACCGTAGAAACGAAACAAAACTTTTCCCATAAATTGGTTGTTCGACGACCAAAGTCGGGACTATCTTTAAATGGTAAAATTCGAGTCCCCGGCGATAAATCTATCTCCCATCGAGCTTTAATGCTTGGGGCACTCGCTGAAGGTGAAACCCAGATTGAAGGATTGCTTTTGGGAGAAGATCCCCGCAGTACAGCCAGTTGTTTCCAAGCGATGGGAGCAGAAGTAACGGAATTAAATACAGAATTGGTACGGGTTAAAGGTATTGGTTTGGGCAATTTACTCGAACCAGTTGATATTTTAGATGCTGGTAATTCTGGCACCACATTGCGACTGATGTTAGGTATTTTGGCATCCCATGCAGGACGTTTTTTTACCGTCAC
>CAYMZW010000268.1:0-9566 GCA_964395005.1 uncultured Rivularia sp. | reverse complement strand
CTTGACTACTATTGTATATACTTGTCTATCGAATTGACAACAAAGTCAAGCTCTTCCCTCACGCAGTAGGATTTCGGTCGCAGGCTGTTCTGACTCGCTGAAAATATTTGAACTAATGTAGTTTAATAAGCTGAACGCCCCGATCTCTTTTGAGTCGTCAGCAAAATCCTTTAAGGTAATAAAAATCGGAACTAGATTAGCAGCAAAGTTACCTTGGTTGCATTGAATGGCGAGATATTGCAAAAAAGTAGTTTTACCACTCCCAGGCTTACCTAATACCCTAAGCTTAGAATGGGTTTCAACTGCCCTCATGCCTGGTATTTGTTTCTCAGAAATCTGCCCTAACCCAAAACGGTCAAATTCTTCGGCAGTAGGATTTTGCAAATTAGAAATATCTAACCACTGTTGACTGGCAATCTCCTGCAATATATTGACATCTATATAAATATTTTCTATTTCAACTGGACGGTTAGTATCTAATAACTGCAAAGTACCGCACTGTTGTTGAATTTTATCTCGACGTAGCGATCGCATTTTTTTTACCAGCGCATCAATATTTATTGATACTTGTCCTAATTCAGAAAGCTCCGAAGGGGGATCTATCGCAATTTCTCGCCAATTTAGATCCAAGACAGAGCAAATTTCTATAAAAGTATAGCGTTCTATCGGACGACCTGTAAAAAATCTCCAAACTGGCTGACGAGTTTTTAAATTCACTTGCCCTGCCAGGTTTTCTTGAGTCCAACCCTTATTGGTAAAAGCTTTTTTGGCTTGTTTTACTCCTGTTGGCGATGCCTGGAGCGACCGTTTTGCCACAAGAAAAAGACCTCATCCAAGTTTTTTATTGAGATATTATCGTAGTATTTACAAATCATATTTTTAAACATCTACTCTTCTATCGTAACGTTTTCCTCACAATTAAGTTATACAAATATCGAATTAATTAAATTTTATTTTATTAACGAATAATCAAAAAAGTTCAAACCCTCTGCGGATAAGAACTGTAGATAATTTTGTATTGTAAATTTGTATAAGTTAATTTTTAATTTTCGCTGATTGCCGTTGATGGAGCAATAATTTTCTATAGTATTACTCCACCAACGCTATCTATTTACGATGCATCGCAGTTGCTTAGGAAGGCATCAAAACTGTGTCAATGACATGAATAACACCGTTATCAGCGGTAACATCAGCTTTTGAAACTGTAGCATCATTAATTTTGACACCACTAGAAGCGTCAATTTTGATTTCTGAACCTTCAACTGTTTTAGCTGATTTCAGTTTAGCCGCGTCAGCCGCCATAACTTTACCTGAAACAACGTGATAAGTCAAGATTTTCTTCAGTTTGGGAATATCCTGGAGTAATCCATCTACTGTGCCATCAGGAAGCTTCGCAAATGCGTCATCGCTAGGAGCAAATACGGTAAATGGACCTTTACCTTTGAGAGTATCTACCAAACCAGCAGCCTTAACAGCAGCAACTAAAGTCTTAAAAGAACCAGCATTAACTGCGGTATCTACGATATCAGCCATTTTTGTCACCCTTATGTATAATATATCTGACAGTTATTAGCATGACATTCTGCTGTTAGAAATCGTGTTCGAGAAAGCGTTTGAGCAGCGTATATTTTGTATAATTTGTTTTATAACTATACAAAAATTTACAATGATTTTTTACTAAAGGGATTTATTTAAAATGCTAATAAAATAGCTGACTGGGGTATGGTCAAGAGATGGCGATCGCCGATCGCTGTAAGTACGATCGTGTTTAACGCTATACAACCTTGTCCTGCATCCCAAGCCACCCCAAGCAAGTTCTATCCGAAGCTGACGAAGACAAAGCTATTGAAGCTTTAGACGGAGCAGAATGGATGGAGCGCAGTCTAAAAGTTAACAAAGCTATACCTCGCGAAGACAGAAGCTCATCTGGTGGT
This sequence comes from uncultured Rivularia sp., assembly GCA_964395005.1. Classification (GTDB taxonomy): domain Bacteria; phylum Cyanobacteriota; class Cyanobacteriia; order Cyanobacteriales; family Nostocaceae; genus Rivularia. Next base: position 7,632 of record CAYMZW010000268.1, on the reverse strand, counting down.
GGTCGTCGAAACAGCCGCTTCTAAGCTCTATTAGATCGAGAAGAAAAAAAATAACGCTTCCGGGAATCAAGCAGATTAGTTCTACATCGCTTTCCTAGAGGCGTTTTTTTTATAAACGAGAAGTGATAAAGCGTTGCAAACTGACGGAATTTATCAAACAAATTATTAAATAAATTGCTTTTTGACAAAAGGAGAAGTCATTGCTGCGAGAAGACTTCCGTAATCTAAAGTGAAATTCACCCCTACTCCAGTTTTTAAGCAAAAGTTCGGAGTCTCCAGAACAATATGATCGCTACTAGAGCCGAGTATTTGCAAATCGCGTTCGCAAGTTAAGCCAGATATCAAAGTATCCTGCTTGCCTAAAGCAATTATTGCTCTATTCTGAATACCGCGATCGCGAAAAACCGGAATATTACCAAAAGCATCTCGACCGATTTCTCCATAGGGTATAGAGGGCTTTGATTTTGACTCGATAACTTCCGCAATCAATTTAAAAGCGTTGGTATGTAATGCAGGAATGGCTTTACTATCAACAGTTTCACGTCCTAAAAGAATTGATTCTCCCAAACGCAGATTATTAATTCTTCCAACTTTTCGTACAGATTTGTACCATTCATAGTTGGCAGAATTACCCCCAGAAGTGATAGACAAGTTTATTTGAAATTCCTTTTCTATTGCATCGGTTAAGTCTGATAATTGCTGCATTTTCTGATTGTCAGGCTTAATTCCTCCATAACAAGCCAAATTACAACCGAGTCCGATGATTTTGATATGAGGTAAGGAAAGAACTTTTTTAATGAATAAAAAAACGTCACCAGGAAGTATACCCTCTCTGAGATCGCCCATTTCCACCATCAAAATTATTTGATGAATTTTGTTATGCATCTTCGCATAATAGTCAAGCTCTTTAATGGTTTCAATTTCGGTGTTGAGGCTAATATCTACATCTTCAACAACAGATTCTGCTTGACTTAAAGCAGTGCGGAGTAAAACAAAAGTTGCCGATATTCTGGCAATCTTCATCCTTTGAATGTTTTCTAATCGAGAATCGGCAATAAACTTTACACCTCCTCGAATCATTGCCTCCGCAATTAAAGGCTCTCCCAATACCGCTTTGGAGACTCCCATTAAAGAAATACCCTTTTCTCCGTAAATTTCGCATAAGATTCGAGCGTTATGCTGGATTTGGGATAGGGTAATTTCTATTCTTGGCATAAACGCTTTCATGTATTTTGTTTCAACGTTCTGCCTTTACCTTGTCGTTAATAAAGAAGTGATCTGCCCAAATCGTTTATTTTCTTGGTCGAGACTAGGATAAAGATTACCTAAAGTACGAACGAGTTTTTGACAGCCAGAGATTAAGACATCTATAGTTGGTAATTTAAGACGATCTTCATAGGCTTCTATAGTTTTCTGAATTTCTGTTTCGGTCATATTTTCATGGTTTAAGGCGATCGCGATTACCTGAGATTGAGAAATTGCTTCAATCAGGAGAATTTCACTTTCAATAGTTGGCATCGGTAGATGGGGAAAATCGCAGCGAAATTTCCTACCCGGAGGATGTTGCAGAATAATTCCATCGGGCATACTTCCTTTTAAAATACCTACAGAACTCATAAAAGCCGGATGAGAGACTGCACTTTGTCCTTCGACTAAAATAATATCGGGACTTTCTCGTTCAAAGGCTTGCACAACGGCATTCTCGATTTCTCCGATCGCAAATTGCGACACCAGCGCATCAATAGATACACCATACATTGCCCCTTGCATCAAGCCAGTTTGACCCGTCGCTACCAGTACGGACTTGATTCCGAGGTTGTTTAAAGCTTTGTTTAATTCCACAGCGGTGGTCATTTTTCCGCAAGCGCAATCAGTACCCAAGACAGCGATTACAGGAATATTAACTGCTTCAATTTGCCCCGTAAATACATGGAGATCTTTTAATTTCGGAGGTTTTCTAATGTCTTTTATTTCCACCTGATAGTTCGCAGCCATCTCGATAAATTCAGTATCTTCAGAAAAGAACTGATGCAGACCATTAATAATATCCATTCCTTTGGTGATTGCTTCTAATATTAAAGCTCTTTCCTCAACTGGTATAGTCGCATCTAAAGGAGCTTTACCGTAAATGTAGCAATCGGGAACGTTTGGTAATTGATCTAAAGCTGACTCTAAGTTAGCAAAAATAGGAATACCGTTTTTTTTATTGTCTAACTCTTCTCCAGCATCTTTACCAACCAACGAACTATCGATTACACCGACAATATTATAAATTTCCGAATGTCGAACTAAACCCGCTGCAGTTTTTCCGTCTATTAAGCCAAATTGATTTTCACAATAAACTAAAGCTGTTTTTTTTGCGATCGACATAATCCTTGATTTTTCTCAATTAATTTTAAAATGTTGATAGATCGGAAATATTTACGTTCTTTATACTTATTTGTTGTTCCGACTGACGAGCGAAGGAATAAGCTTAAAAAATATACTTTTTTTGAACTCCAAAGCTTTTAGCTATATAGCTTGTGGTTGTAATTCTGAAGCCACAAAGACGAGGAAAGCTAGATGAAACAATAGATAAATTTCTGACATGAATTCGACATAGAACATCTCCTCAATAAAAGGGTGTAGAGATTATAGGTTCACAGAGAAGCTAGGTCGTTAGTCAAATACCCGAAAGTATTTCTCGTGCGATACCAATCGTAACGAGTAAATCTATACCAACACGAGAAAGATACAATTCTTATTAATACACCAGTTAGCAATTAGAAGTTAGGAGTTAAAAATTACTTATTTATTAACTAAAACTTCTGCATTTTATTGTTAATTGGATCGAAATTCGGAGTGAAGCGAGTACTGTTGTCGTAGCAAGCTCTGTCGAGATTGGCTCCATAAATCTTGGTGTATTTCAGCTTGGCTCCTCTTAAATTGGCATCTTTGAGATTTGCACCGCTTAAGTTAGCTCGTATTAAATTAGCATTCGCTAGGTTAGCACCTCCTAAATTAGCACCCCACAATTTGGCTTTTGCTAAATTAGCATTAGTTAAATCGGCTGCAAACAAATTGATACCGACTAAATTGGCTCCAATTAATTTGACAGATCGTAAATTAACTGCTGTAAAATCTCTTTCCCCTGCATCGTAACGTCGCTGTAATTCTTCAGCATCCATATTTAATTAACCTTCACGAGTAATTTTGAAGCTATTCGATCCCATTCTTCCTCTAAACTGATTTTCGCTTCCGGCTTTCCGCTACGGTTATACCAGTAGCGAGCATTATTCAAATCGCCTTCTCTACGATGCAAGTATGCGTGAACCCAAGCACTATCAGTATCGCTGGCATCTCCTAAAAAATCATGAGCTTTATCCCAACCAATTTTTCTATCAATCCATAAACCTTTTAACGACAAAGGTAAAAAATCTGGACATTTATCTAATGTTTCTATTGATTCTTTAAATTCTTCTAAAGTCATTTTGCCAGAAAAAACTATTAATTATCTAAATTCAAGATATAAGTTAATTATTTCTATTCTTCTATCAAAAGACTTGTATCTTAAGGTATAAATTAGCCTATATATCAATATATCAATTCTAGATGAGTCGTGAGAAAGATAGGTGCCAGAAACCCGGTTTTTTTGAAAAACCGGGTTTATAAAATTTCACAAATGATTTAGGAATGCTATATAAGAGATGTTAGTAATGCTCTTAACTTGATATAGCTGCATATGGTAACTATAATTGCTGTATAATCGTTTACATATATTAACTTTATTTTTGTTAATTGATAAAATATAATTCGATCGAAAGAACAGCTAAATATCTATCTGTTTTATTCATAACTAAGTAAACTTATTATTAATTTTGTTGTTAAAAGGATGTTTAAAAAGTTGGATTTAATACCTTACTTGGCGACTATAAGTCGCAGCTACACAAGCAAAACCCGTCTGCACGGGTTTAAAATTAGTAGTCTACGCAGGTAGACTTTGCTTGTGTAGTAGCGGTTTTAACCGCCGGATACTTTTAAAACATCCTTTAAAAAACCGATAAACTTGGAGATAATTAGATGATTATGAATAAAATTAAAGGCTTATGGATGATTTTTACTGCTTTTATCCCGATTGTTTGGATAGTGATTTTTCTGAATATACTTTTTGACGTAAACCATTTAGCGCATAGCTCTGTAAATACAATTAACAGCACTTTTTCCGAAATAACGGCTACATTTGATAATTCTGCGAATTCCCTGAATAATTCTATGCAGCCAATTCGTAATTTAGAAAAGTCTTTATCAGAAGTTTCCCAGAGAGTTAACAATATTCCGGTAGATATTCAAACACCCGTAATTAAACTTCCTGATGCAAAATTACCTTTTGAACTACCTACTATTCCTAGTTTCGATATTTTAATACCCGGACTAAAAGACGTAAAAAATATATTAGCAAATAACTTTGATATCTTGGATAAATTTAATGAAACAATTGGTAGCATTTCCAATTTTGAGCAAAGCCAAACATATTATCAAGAAACTATTTTAGGAATACAAAACTCAATTCAAGAATTGCAAACTATCGCCATCAAAATAATAATTTTAGTAGTTGTTGGAGCAATAATTATTATTCCCTTCTTGATTAGACTATTTATTACTCCTTATATTAAATGGACGCGCAACAGGATTACAACAGGGTGGAAGTTGATTTGTAATTAAAGGTTAAAGGTTAAAGGTTAAAGGTTAAAGGTTTATAACTCATACCTCCTAACTCCTAACTCCTAACTCCTAACTCCTTAACAGGTTCTCCATCGAGAAATGTAAGTAACTCTCCTGGCTGAATTTGAGTCCAAACTTCGTTATCTGTAAGAGGTGTAGTTGCAATGACAGCCACTCTATCGCTAGCTTGAGTTAATTCATTGAAATCCACCATCACATCTTCGTCAATTAAATGAGCTGCTGCAAAAGGTGCTTGACGAACAATGTAACAAAGTTTAGTTGAACTATAAGCAAAAAAATGTTCGCCATCAGTTAATAGATAATTAAATATTCCATGCTTCGCTATTCTTTTAGTAATTCTTTTGAGTACTGTGAGTAATGAGTCTAAGGGTGGTTTTACCATCGGAAACTGCTGTCTCAAACTTTCTAAAATTAAACAAAAAGCTTTTTCGCTATCGGTAGTTCCTACGGGTTCGTAAAAATCCATAAATGGTAATTCAAAATCTTTTAAATCGCCATTATGAGCAAAAACCCAATGTCTCCCCCATAATTCCCTACGGAAAGGATGACAATTTTCTAAAATTATTTCACCTTGAGTTGCTTTACGAATGTGCGCTATTACGTGGGTGGAATGAATCGGATAACGTCTGACAAAATCCGCAATTTGAGAATTTACCGAAGATTGAGCATCCATAAAAATCCGGCAACCCTTTCCCTCAAAGAAAGCGATACCCCAACCATCTTTATGATCGTCTGTTTTGCCTCCCCTAGCCGAAAAGCCTTCAAAGGAAAAGCAAATATCAGTGGGAGTGTTACAGTTCATTCCTAGAAGTTGACACATAAGGGCGATCGTTCAGTTAACAATTATCAATTATCAATTATCAATTATCAGTCAACAGTTAGCAGTTAACAGTTAGTAGTTAGTAGTTACCAGTTAGCAGTAAGGAATTATTTGACAGGGTATTAAAGTATTCCTAAAATACGTATGTTCTATTTCTTGGAATTAGCAGTTATAACTTTTATATTTTAATTTATAACTGTTCCCAATGCCCAATGCCCAATGCCCTATCCCCAATTACCTATTCCCAAATAAAAAATGATTGACGAAGGTTATATCAAATATCAGTGCAATTGGATCAATTCAGAGCCATTAAGTTTCGAGGAGATAGCAGAACTAAATCAATGGCGAAATAAACTTTATAAATTGGATTTAATTGGTGAATATGACGATGGCATTGGTTTCGGGAATATCAGTATACGTTATTCTCAACCGGGGCAATTTATAGTTTCTGGTACGCAAACTGGTAATTTATCTACTTTGAAAGAACAACATTACACAAAAGTTGTTAACTTTGATTTAGAGAAAAATTTTTTAACTTGTTGCGGCCCCATTCAAGCTTCTTCTGAATCTTTAACTCATGCTACTTTATATCAAGCAAATCCTACAGTTAATGCTGTTATTCACGTTCATCATCTGGAACTTTGGCAAAAATTGATGCACAAAGTTCCTACTACTGCCATAGAAGTTGCCTATGGAACACCCGAAATGGCAAAAGAAATTCTTAGATTATTCCGAGAAGATAATTTGATGGAGACAAAAATTGTAGTTATGTCCGGGCATGAAGAAGGTATTATTAGCTTTGGAAAAAACTTAAGAGAAGCAGGAAATATACTGATAGATAGGTATAATAAGTTAATTTTTGATCGAGCTATTTAAATGTATCTAAGATTACAGAATTTAGCACACTTTTAAATGAGATTTTCCGGAAAAGAATAAGCAATATTTAATTGATTTCGATCGAGAATTAGTAGTTTAAATTATTACCTATTGAATCAATACATCCTATAAACTATATATCTTTGAAAACAGTTATAGCAAGCATTTCAAGAAAATGGGCATCTAATGAAAAAGTAGTTTAATATAGCAGGAAATAGCATTCATATTTCTTAACAAAAAACAATGCTCGATCCTTCTTTATGTCATCGCCCTGTCAGTCAGTGGCTGGAAATTAAGTCCGCGATCGCCGGTTGGCTAATGACTCCAATTTTAGTAGTATTGCCACTGTTATTTTTGATTTTCCTACCTTGGATTGTTCCCAGATTTCGTTGGAAACGTTTGTGGAGTGGGTTTGGAACTTTATTATTAGTAACTTATTTTAGCGCTCAATTTCCTTTAACTACCGCCGTTGCAAATAAAGGTTTAGTTGCATTTGTACCTCCAGATAAAGGTCAAACAGCAGATGCTATTGTAATTTTAGGTCGCGGAGAAGCTTTTAGAGATTCCAGAGTTAAAGTTGCTGCAAATCTTTGGCAATCCCAAAGAGCGCCTTTAATTTTCGCTAGCGGTGCCGGTGATGGAAGCGAAATAGTAAATAAACTAGAAAGTATAGGTATCCCTTCAAAAGCACTTAACGAAGAACATTGTTCTCAAACTACTAAAGAAAACGCTTTATTTACCGCTTCGGTGTTAAAGCCACAAGGAATTAACCGAATTATTTTAGTTACAGATCCTCCCCACATGTTGCGATCGCTCTTAACATTTCGCCATGTCGGCTTTGAAGTAATTCCCCACAAAAGCCCCGTACCCCATTTAACTCAAACTAGAAAAGCAATGATGATGCTTTATGAGTATATGGGCTTAGTAAAATACGGCTTGAAAGGAGAATTTGTCCCTCAAAACACGGCTCAACTACAGCCGCAGATTGAGGTTAAAGGTTAAAGGTTAAAGGTTAAAGGTGAACAATTAATCTTGAATTTCAACTAATTAATAAATATATTTTCTGTCGGAGTGCTGTCAAAGATAGCACTCTTATTTTATTTTTTAAACTCCCAACTCTATCCGTTGCCTAACTTCCAACTCTATCCGTTGCCTAACTCCTAACTGCCAACTCCATCCGTTGCCTAACTGCCAACTCCATCCGTTGCCTAACT
>CAYMZW010000267.1:0-9648 GCA_964395005.1 uncultured Rivularia sp. | reverse complement strand
ATTGTTATTTGTGAGGTTCTATTCTATTTACGATCAATTATCGAATTGTTCATAACTGGTAACTGGTAACTGATAACTGATAACTGATAACTGATAACTGTTCACTGTTCACTGTTCACTGTTCACTGTTCACTGTTCACCGATCAACGCATGGTAACGAATTCTTCTGCTGCTGATGGGTGAATACCAACGGTAGCGTCAAAGTCTTTCTTAGTCGCGCCCATTTTTACAGCTATAGCTACACCTTGAACTATTTCTGCTGCATAGTCTCCTACCATATGAGCGCCTAAAACTCTGTCAGTTTCACCATGCACTATTAATTTCATCATTGTTCTTTCTTCCTGTTGCGGCAAGGTGTAGAACATCGGACGAAAGCGGGTGCGATAAACTTTTATTTTGTCATCCCCAAATTTTTCTTTGGCTTCAGCTTCTGTTAAACCTACCGTCGCAGCTTCTGGCTGAGTAAATACGGCAGTGGCAACATCTTCATGGCTGAAAACACGTCTCATATCACCAAATTCGCTATCAGCAAAAGCCCTGCCTTCACCAATTGCCACAGGAGTTAAATTAATTCTGTCAGTAACATCACCTACAGCGAAGATATTTGGGTTATTAGTTTGACTGTATTCGTTGACGGCGATCGCGCTTGTGGTATCGTATCCTGGGCCATCCATAGGACTAGTTACCATATCCACTCCAGCTTTGTACAAACCCAATCCTTGTACATTGGGAATGCGTCCTGTTGCAACTAAAAACACATCGGCGACGATTGGTTCTTCCTGTTCTCCAGATAAACTCAACTTTAAGCCTTGTGATGTTTTTTCTACAGATGTGACTACGGTATTTTTAACAATCCGAATACCGTGATTTATCATTCCTTCTTGAATAGCGGTGCGGATATCTTCATCAAAACCTCTTAAAATCAGGTCGCGACGGATAATTTGGGTAACTTCACAACCCAAACCGCGCATAATGCAAGCAAATTCCGAACCTATGTACCCGGCTCCTATAACAGCCATATGTTTGGGTTTTTGTTTGAGGTGGAAAATTTCATTGGAGGTGATAGCATATTCCATCCCCGGTATATCTGGTTTGGTTGGCCTTCCTCCAACTGCAATCAAAATTTTATCGGCAGTGACTTTGCGTCCATCTACTTCTATAGTATGCTCATCAACTAAGCTGGCACGACTTTGAATTAATTCGACTCCGGCTCTTTGCAAGAAGTTTATGTGCAGCGCCGATAGCCTTCGTACTTCTTTATCTATAGATGTGATGAACTTTTCCCAGTCCAACTCAGATTCACCTACTTTCCAACCATAGCCTGCCGCGCTTTCAAATAACGAAGGGAAATGAGAAGCATACACCATGAGTTTTTTGGGAACGCAGCCGCGAATAACACAGGTTCCGCCTACCAGATCGTATTCGGCGATCGCCACTTTTGCTCCATAGCTTGCGGCGCGTTTGGAAGCTGCTAAGCCTCCACTTCCGGCACCAATTACAAATAGGTCGTAGTCGTAAGTCATAATTTTAAGCGTGTTCTGTGCAAAAATTAAACCGCTGTTAGTACAATTTCATATACAGCGATTGTCCGAGAGATGCTCCTATATTCCACACTAAATTACTTTTCACGCATTCGGAGAGGGCGCGTAATTTTTCTTCTCGATTAATCTAATGTTAGGAACTCTTCTGCGGTAGTTGGATGAATGGCAATAGCATCATCTAAGTCTTGTTTTGTCATGCCTTTACGAAACGCAACACCAAGACATTGAATGATATCGGCTGCGTGTTCGCCTAGCATATGAATTCCGACAACTCTTTCGGATTCACCTTCAACTACTACTTTAATTACTGCTTGCTCGTCAGTTGAAGCCAGTTGATACATCAGTGGTTGAAATTTATCGCAATAACATTTTACTTTGGAGCCAAATTCAGAACGGGCTTCATTTTCGGTTATGCCTATACTTGCCATTTCCGGACGAGCAAAAACAGCAGAAGGTACGTCGCCATAGTTTACCGTTTGGGATTTGTTAGCAAAGACAGTATTGACAACAGCAACAGCTTCTGATTTAGCAACAGGTGTTAACTGCAACCTATTAGTGCAATCTCCGACAGCAAAAATATGTTCCTGATTGGTGCGACTATATTCGTCTACTTCGATCGCGCCGTTTTCACCTAATTTCACTTGGGCATTATCCAAACCAAGTTTTTCAGTATTAGGAGCGCGTCCGGTAGCTACTAAAATAGTATCGGCAGCGATGGTTTTTTTGTACTTACCGCTTACAGTTAACAGCAAACCTTCTTCGTAATGTTTAATTTCCGTTGCCTTGCTGTTGCCGATAAATTTAATTCCTCGTTTAGACAAACTTTCTTGCAGGGTTTTACGAATATCATCATCAAACCCTTCTAGAATCGTTTCACTTGTATCAACAACAGTGACGCGACAACCTAAAGCATCCATCATGCTAGCGAATTCAACGCCAATGTAACCGCCACCTATTATTGCCAAACGTTTGGGCAAATAGGGTAAATGAAACATTTCGCGAGAAGTGATAGCGAATTCGATACCGGGGATATCCGGGACAAAAGGACGTGCGCCTACAGCGATTAAAATCTTATCCGCTGTTACCTCGACTCCATCAACTTTAATAGTGTGAGCATCAACAAAGGTAGCGTGCCCTCTGAGTAAGGTAATTTCGTTATCTTTAAATTTCTCTTGATACGAGCTATTAATGCGATCTATTTGCTTGTGTACCGAGCGGATAAACTGCGTCCAGTTGAAATGCGTGTTCGCTTTACTCCAACCATAATCACCTGCAATTTTATTGTCTAGCGCGAAGTCAGCGGCATAGACAATCAGCTTTTTAGGAATGCAACCGCGATTCAAACAAGTTCCGCCAAGGGCTTCTTCTTCGGCTACAGCTACACGTAAGCCCAAAGAAGCAGCTTTTGAAGCAGCAGCCGCACCAGCAGAACCAGCACCCATTATAAATAAATCGTAATCGTATGTCATAACTGCGGAGAATTTGAATTGCTCTTTAAATGAATGCTTTCTTTTTCTATTTTGACTCGTTTGATTTTAAATTGTACAAAGGTCAGGTTAAATCTACTTTGACCATTCTATTTTTGCTGCTGTAATCACTCTTAATTGTACTAAAACACGCATATTATCTTTCGGCAAAGGAGATAAAATTATAATTTTTCCGCAGGCAGAATATATTTTATCGGCAATGAAAGCTTTCCTTCGGGGATTAATACCTCCGGCGGCAGATACCGCAATCTCGCTATTGGAAATTTTTAGTTTTTTTCAATTATACTGATATGCCCTACAGATTGAATATTTTTTGATTGCTACGAACGCGATCTCCACGTTTTCTATTTTATTTTTAAAAGCACTGTTGTTCGTAATCGGGATTACCTTTTATAGTATATTTTGCTAAAATATTTTTTTGCCAAGACAAAAAAATGATACAGCTTATATGCAACTTGGTTGTGACGAGAATCACAACTATTCATGATTAAGATCCTCTGCTAATAACAGAGCTAAGAGCATAATTATATATAACTGAACTCTAGCCGAGTCATTAATAGGGAACACACTAATAGCCGACAGCCTTGAGCAAAGGACTGTCGGCTTTTTGTATTTATGTATATTGGATTGGGGATTGGGGATTGGGAATTGGGAATTGGTAATTGGTAATTGGTAATAGGGGATTGGGAATTGGGCATGGGGCCGAAGGGCATTGGTAATTGTCAACTCCGGTGGTACTAACTCCTAACTCCTAACTCCTAACTCCTAACTCCTAACTTCTAACTCCTAACTCCTAACTCCTAACTGAAATAAGTTTCCCCACGACTTGTTGGTAACTTGACAGGGATTCTGCCGCAGCCACTACCAAGTGTGGGGAAGATGGATTTAAGTTGCAATCTGTCGCAGATTCGCTCTTAAATCCGTATTTTACTTAAAGTTTTTTCCAATATCCCATCAAAAACGATTTTTGCTTATTAATCCCCTGGTATTGGGGTTTATTGGATATGACGGGTTATGAAGGAAATTAAAGTCGAATTAAGACATGGATTGAATGATGAAATCGAAATAAGGAGCAGCTTGCTGTGCATCTTCAGCACTTAATAGATTTATAGAAGCTTCCTTTAATCCTTTGATCGCTTCTACCATTCCGGGTACGGGGACTCCTAAAGAGTTGTACATTTCCTTAACGCCAATCAAGCCAATTTTTTCAATAGGTTCTTTATCACCTGCAAGTATTCCGTAGGTGACTAAGCGTAGGTACCAGCCATAATCGCGGATGCATAAGGCACGTTCGCGCTGTCCGTAAGCGTTGCCTCCTGGAGCAATAAAGTCAGGGCGCTTTTGCCAAAGTGTTTTGGTGGCTTGTTCAACTATCTTCTTTTCATTTTCGGTTAGGGTGCTTACAATCCGCACCCGTTGTTCGCCGCTTTTCAAATAGTCTTGGATATTTTTAAGTTCGCCGCTGCTGGGATAACGCAGCTCGTCGTCAGATTGGAGAATAACTTGGCTTACTACAGTCATGACTTGTAAAAGAAAGTGCTTTTTTTATTATTACTGATAGTTTACCGATTCAAGTACCAAGAAGTGAAGGGGAGGGAAGGAGTTAGGAGTTAGGCAACGGATGGAGTTAGGAGTTAAGAGTTAGGAGTTAAGAGTTAGGAGTTAGGAGTTAGGAGTTAGGAGTTTAAAATCTATAACTGGTTACTGGTTACTAGTTACTGTTAACTGATAACTGTTAACTGATAACTGAAAGATGATGACTAGAACAAAGTGGAAGCAGGGCGATTTGGTTGAGGCTGTAATTACAGATTTGAGCGATACGGGTGATGGTGTGGCTAAAATTGATGAATTGGTGGTGTTTGTACCGGATACAGTACCTGGCGATCGCGCTTCGATCCGTTTGGTAAATGTCAAACCAAATTATGCGAAGGGCAAAGTTAAAGAATTATTACAATCATCATCTCATCGGATTAAACCAGCTTGCATTGTGGCAGATAAGTGTGGGGGCTGTCAGTGGCAGCATATCAGTTATGAGTACCAACTCGAAGCTAAGCGTAAAGGTGTGATTCAAGCTTTGGAACGTATTGGTGGTTTCACACAAGTGCAAGTCGATCCGGTATTAACTGCGGGTACACCAATTTCTTACCGCAATAAAGCGACTTATCCGGTGGGGAAATCTTCTACCGGGGGAGTTATAGCTGGCTACTACCAAAAATCTTCTCATCAAATAGTCAACCTGAATCAATGTCCGGTACAGGATTCGCGGTTAAACCCGATTCTTAAAGAAATTAAACAAGATATCCAATCCAAGGGATGGCAGATTTACAACGAGCGGAGTCATACGGGAATCATACGTCATCTGGGTTTACGTATTGGTCGGCGTACTGGGGAAATTTTGCTGACTTTGATTGTAAAGGATTGGATATTACCAGGAATTAAGGAGAAAGCACAACAGTGGTTAGATCGCTATCCCTTATTAATGGGAGTGATGTTAAACCGGAATGAATCTCGCACGAATGCGATTTTTGGTAAAGAAAATCGAACTATCGCAGGGAGGGATTACTTAGAAGAAGAATTCGATCAATTAAAATTTCAAATAAGTCCGGATACATTCTTCCAAGTAAATACTGAAACAGCAGAGGCATTATTGTACGAAATCCAATCCGAATTAAATTTACAAGGATCGGAAATATTAGTTGATGCTTATTGTGGTATTGGGACTTTAACTTTGCCACTTGCAAAACAAGTGCATCTTGCTATTGGTTTAGAAATACAACAATCATCTGTCGCCTCAGCAAGAATTAATGCTCAGTATAATCACATAAATAATGTGGCCTTCCATTCGGGAAAGGTAGAAGAAATACTGTCTCGGATATCTACGAAACCGGATATTGTTATACTTGACCCTCCGAGAAAAGGATGCGATCGCACTGTAATCGAAACTTTACGCAAAGTAAAACCCTACCGTATTGTTTACGTAAGTTGTAAAGCAGCAACACTTGCTCGCGATTTACAGCAACTTTGTCAAGGTGGTTTATACACATTGTCACGAGTACAACCGGCTGATTTTTTTCCTCAGACGGCTCATGTGGAAGTAGCAGCATTTCTTGTACGTTCGGATGCCCGTTAAGGTACTTAGTCTAAATATGAGAGTAAAATTTGAAAATTGTAGTCTAGTGCATAGTAAAAATGCTAAAATTGAATTAATCTAAATATAGAATACCTTTTGTATAAAGAAATTGACGTTATAGCGGACTCTAAAGCACAAATATAAAGTTGTTTATATTACAAATCGACTCAATTGTAGGAGTATTAAAATACTCATTCATGCTTCAAGTAAATTCATAGTTTGTAATGATTTGTAGTAAAAAAAAAAGGTCGGTCGATTTTAATTTAGGCAACTTTTATTTAATAAAAAGAGTCAATGCTAAGTAGCATACAAAAAATAATTGTACGGACATAAAAATTAAGGCAACATGACCACCTCTTGGGAATTTTCAGGGTGTGCGGTAGAGAGCAAAGTCATGTTTAGCAGTCGCCGAAAGCTACGGGGTTTCTCTTGTGATTACCATTTCACTTCGTCCGGTAGGACGTAATTGGGGCACGATTAGTTTTGCCTCAACTCTATATCTCTGCCCGATTTTAGATTTGCTTTTGGCAGAAATCCCAGGAGAAATGCAGGCTGAGTTGAGATTAGGGCTTCAAGAAGCTTTGGTTAATGCAGCGAAGCACGGAAATAATCTCGATCCTGGGAAAAAAGTTGTAGTTCGTTTTTCTTTAATTGATGATAGATACTGGTGGGTAATATCAGATCAAGGTAAAGGGTTTACTCCTGAATGTGATTGTGAAGAAGATCCTACCGAGTATCTGCCACCTGATGAATCAGAAAATGGTCGCGGTTTATCGATACTGCACCTAATTTTTGACCAAGTAGAATGGAACCGTAGAGGTACGGAACTACGCTTGTGCAAGCAGTTGGAACACAAACGTAGTAGGATACCTATACCTTTATTACGAAATCAGTTTTTAATTAAGAGTTAAGAATTTGGAGTTAGGAGTTAGGAGTTAGGAATTAGGAATTAGGAGTTAGGAATTAGGAGTTAGGAGTTGAATAATCAACAACTAACAACTAACCACTAACCACTAACAACTAATAACTAACCGTCTTTTTTTTGTCCGTGGGTTGGACAAGGTGGCGCACTTATAGAACGATTGAGCCAGCCTGTAGCTTGCTCTAACCTGGTTTGAGCTTCTTCTGGTTGTTCGGAAATCAGAAATACGAGGGCAGCAGCTGTTTGTTCGCAAGCACGAACTTTGCGGTTAGACTTGAGGCGATGCCAATCGTTAGGAGATATACTCAATCTCTCCAATAGAGCTTGAGCTAATTCTACTGTCGTGAAATCTTGCAATTGACTAGTTTTAGGCAGTTGGCTGGATTGAGACATAACCTGCATGGCGGATCTGAAGTTCTCTTTTACTGTAATACGTTGCTCATGGAGTCGCCCAAACAATCTTCTCAATCATCAGGTGAGGAAAATCTCGATATTGAATTGCAGCAAGAAATATTGTCAGTTGAGCAAAGCCTCGATGGGTTAAAACTGCGCTACGCTCAGATGCTTGCCGATAAAAAACGCCAGATTGAACTGGTGCGGCGTTTCGACGAAATTAAAAAGGAAATGCAGCAAACCACTTCGCGATCGCTAAAAGCGGAGTTGAAGCAAATTAAAGAAAAGTTAGAAAATTTAGATAATGCTTTAGGATTGTTTTCCGAGAGTTATTTAGTGCTGTTTGGTGGTAGCGTTATATTTACTAAAAGCGGTTTGAAAGACTTGTTTTGGCAAGTAGTCCGTTTTGGTGGATTGGGCGTTATCATAGGCTGGTTATTAAAGTCTGTTGTTGGATAGTTGTTAGTAGATAGTGGATAGTGGTTAGTAGATTAAACAACCAACAACCAACAACCAACAGCACTTATTTTTATTTTTGGAAGACAAATATATGATAGAAAAACGGATTGCAGAAATATTGCGGAGCGCTCAACCATCGGAATCAGTAAAGGTGCAAGGATGGGTGAGAACAAAACGCGAGTTAAAAGGGTTTGCTTTTATTGAAGTTAATGATGGTTCATCTTTGGCTAGTTTGCAAGTTGTGCTAAACCAAGATTTACCAGATTATGAGAATATTTTAAAGCAATTAAATACAGGTGCTTCCGTAGAGACATCGGGAATACTGGTTGAGTCTCAAGGGAAAGGACAGCGGATTGAATTAAAAGCGGAAGCGGTCAAAGTTTACGGTGAAGCCGATCCCGAAACTTATCCGCTACAGAAGAAACGCCATTCTTTTGAGTTTCTCAGAACAATTGGACATTTACGCAGTCGTACTAATTCATTAGGTGCGGTTTTCCGGGTGCGTAATGCCTGCGCTGCGGCAATTCATGAGTTTTTCCAACAGCGCGGCTTTTTGTGGGTTCATACGCCAATTATTACCGCTAGCGATTGCGAAGGTGCTGGCGAACTTTTTAGCGTTACCAATTTGGATTTAAAGAATATTCCTCAGACGGAAGATAAACAGGTAGACTATAGTCAAGACTTCTTTGGTAGACCGACATATTTAACAGTTAGCGGTCAGTTAGAAGCCGAAATTATGGCAATGACGTTTGGAAACGTCTATACTTTTGGCCCTACTTTCCGTGCGGAGAATTCTAATACTTCGCGTCACCTTGCAGAATTTTGGATGGTTGAGCCGGAAATGGCTTTTTGTCAACTTTCCGAAGACATGGATTTAGCTGAGGAGTTTCTCAGATATGTCTTCAAATATGTGATGGATAAATGTCCCGAAGATATGGACTTTTTCAATCTGCGAGTTGATAAAACAGTATTGGAAACCGCAGAGAATATTATTAATAATCAGTTTGAACGAATTACTTATACAGAAGCTATCAAACTATTAGAAAAAGCAGATGTTAAGTTTGAATATCCGGTAAGTTGGGGTTCAGATTTACAATCGGAACACGAGCGCTATTTGTGCGAGAAGTTATTTAAGAAGCCGGTTATTGTTAGCGATTATCCGACAGAAATTAAAGCTTTTTATATGCGGTTGAGCGACGATGAAAAAACCGTTGCCGCAATGGATGTGTTAGCTCCGAAAATTGGAGAAATCATCGGTGGCTCTCAACGTGAAGAAAGGTATGATGTGTTGGAAAGTCGGATTAAAGCGCAAGGAATGAAACCAGAAGATTTGTGGTGGTACATGGATTTACGTCGTTATGGTACCGTACCTCATGCTGGTTTTGGATTGGGTTTTGAAAGATTAGTGCAGTTTATGACGGGAATGGCGAATATTCGCGATGTAATTCCGTTTCCACGTACTCCGGAGAGTGCTGAGTTTTAGAATTCGATATTAATTAATAGGGAGGAAGTAGAAAAATACTTTTTCTTCTTTTGTAGGGTGTGTGACGCTTTGAAAAATTTTGATTAGAAATTAGGAATTTGATAATAGCGTCACGCACCAGTTATTCAATTAATAACGAGAAAATTTTGTTTGAAATTATCAAATATTTAATAAATCTTAAATGGTGCGTTACGGCATTTTCAAAATGGTAGTTTATGATTGAAGATATTAAA
>CAYMZW010000266.1:0-9679 GCA_964395005.1 uncultured Rivularia sp. | reverse complement strand
GTAGCAATACTTTTACATCTGTATAGCTAGCACCGTAGTTTACTCCCAATACCGAGTACAAAAGTTGATACCGCAACAGCCAATAACGTAAAGCGATCGCTAACATCGTTAAGCAACCCAAAGCGTTGAGATGAAGTCTTTGCTGTACGGTAAAACCGGGAAATTTACCTTCACTCAAGCTATTAGCCGAACGTAAATAAGTCAACGCTACCGTAGCTATACCCAAACAAAATAATCCTAACAGCCAAAATTGTAATAGTTCCCAAATCGGCAACGAAAAAACGTAAAAGCTAATATCGCGATTAAATAAAGGTTCTTTATTATCAAAGCTAGTAGCCTGAAAATATTCTAAGACATTTATCCACCGTGCCGAGATCAAGAAACCTAAAAGCAAGCTCACAAATACCGCGATCGCCTTTAACCAAAATTCGTAGCTAACAAAAATTGCCGCAGTCACAACTGTGAGTACAGTTAGCTGCAAAACCGAAATCACAAATTGACGTAAACCAATTACATCAAAAATTAACTGCAACCAAAACGGAAATGGCAGCGTTTCGGAGGGTAATTCTATCTCGGGATACCAAACATTTAAAGTTTGCTGACTATAAAAAAGTACTATGGTGGCTATTAAAACAGTTAATCCTAAAATCGTCGGTAAAAGCCAGCGCAATCTAAATCCATAACGGTACCCAGGAGTTACTGGTTTCTCGATAAAAGTAGGAGAAGGGAAAAAATTTCTTTTTTCTTTTCCGCTTATTTGTTGATTTTTATAACCTGCTTTCGGGTGCTGAAATTTCTTGGCTATAGTCAAATTACCCAGCAAAAAACAGATGGAAGTAAAAAAGGCGATCGCCCATAGCCCAAACTCTGTCACCAAGCGCAATATGAACTCTGATAAATACCCAACTTTATCAAACCAAAGAAATTCTGCGCCTATACGAGAGACTAAATCAAAAATTATCCATAAACCTAAAATTATGGGAATTATTCGATAATTTTTTTTAGTAAAAATACTAACTATTTGCATCGCTCAAAATTAATTTAATATTAATCACTATTATTTTTTTTTGTGACTCATCGATCTTGAGAATTATCACTCCTAACAGTTAAAACTAGATCGTTTCGTAATTAATTTCTAAAAGTAGTTAAACTGGATCTTTTTTGGATTTTACACCATTTTGATAAGTTTAATTACTGAAGTTAAGCCAGGGAACATGTGTGTGGTTAGTAATTAGATGAGGAGTGGAAAAATGCGTTCTAAGATAGTAGCTTTGTTTTTGGTATTAGGTTTAGCTGCAAGCGTTACCGCTTGTGGTGGTTCCCAAGATACAGAAACTGGTGAAGATTCTACATCATTAACCGAGGAAACTGTAGATACAAAAGGTGCTGACATCAAATCAGGTGAAGATATCCCAGAAAGTATTGAAGAAACCGAAGAAACTGAAAAAGAAGCCAACTAATAGTAATTTAATTAATTCTCATACATGAGATAATAGTTAAATATCTGTATTGGCTTATACATTATTTCTTTCATAGCTATAATATCTGGGCAAGAAAAAGCTGACGATTATGTGTTAGTTGTTTTTTTGCCTGGATTATTTCTATTGTGACTTTTAATAAATTCCGCCAGAAATTAAGTATATAAAAATTAATATAAGTAGGACTTACGCAACCACAACGATAAATTAAGTATTTCATCTGTTTAGATCCCCCCAACCCCCCTTAAAAAGTGGGGCTTTGCGTAAGTCCTAATAAGCTCTGCTCAACAATCAATGTTAGGAAGTAAGCGCTTGTATCTAAGAATTTTTCTTATTAAGACTAGTAAAGATTATTTCATTATAGTTACTTATCTATGAATTATTCTCAATAAACGTTTACCAAGATTCCAAATTTATATCATTCATTGCGGTATTTGAGAAATCCGATAAAACAGGGAAACCCATTAGAATAATATCATACATATAAGCGTTTGAGCCGATATAGTTCCTAAACAATTTTAATTACACCAATTATGTTGTAGTGTATAATTCTTGTTGCAATTGCAAATACAAGCTACAATAATTTGCAATTAGCTTCCAATTCGAGAAGCGCTAACGCTTGACTGCTCAATATATATTGAGTAACCGTCGAGAAGGTGCAGTTTTTAAGTAACTTCAAGATAAAAAAGAGTGAGGAGTGTGAAAATGCGTTCAAAAACAATTGCTTTATTTCTTGCATTAGGTATGGCAGCAAGCATCACCGCTTGTGCCGAAGGTGAAGCACCCGAAGGTGGAGAAGCTGGAGAAGCTGGAGTTGAAGAAATTACCCCTGCTGCCCCAGAAGGTGGAGAAGCTGGAGAAGCTGGAGAAGCTGGAGAAGGCGGAGAAGGCGGAGAAGGTGGAGAAGGCGGAGAAGGCGGAGAAGGTGGAGAAGGTTAAGCCTTAATAACACCTAATTTTCAGTCTTATTACTTGTCAAGGGCAAGGTAAAAGTGATAATACCGCTTTTATCTTGCCCAATTTTGATGGAGATTGGGGAGACAAGGTGACAAGGAGACAAGGAGACAAGGAGACAAGTAGAAATATTCAAAATCCTAACTCCTAACTCCTAACTCCTAACTCCTAATTCCATCCGTTACCAAACTCCATCCGTTGCCAAACTCCATCCGTTACCAAACTCCTAATCTAAAATCCAAAAGAAACGCATCCGCTGTTAAAATCTAAAATCTAAAATCTAAAATCTAAAATCTAAAATCTAAAATCACAAGATGATTCTGACTATAGAAAATGTCTTAACTGCTGAAGAATTAGATGTAATTACTTCAAAGCTTAAAGATGCAGAATTTGTTGACGGTAAGTTGACGGCGGGATGGTTTGCTAAACAAGTCAAGAATAATACTCAACTATCTGGGAATGCTCAAGCTAGTCAGGAGTTGAGAATTATTGCACTCAAAGCACTCAAACGTAACAGACTATTCCAAGCAGCAGTCAAACCAAAGATTATTCGTCCGCTTCTTTTCAGTTGTTATCAACCTGGTATGTACTACGGCTCTCACACCGACAATGCGATAATGGGCGGTGAAAAACCGATACGCTCGGATATTTCGTTCACCTTATTCCTTAATTCTCCCTCAGATTATAAAGGAGGAGAATTAGTGATTGACACAACTTTGGGAGAACAAGCTTTCAAATTAGAAGCAGGCTCAGCTATTGTATATCCCTCAACAACACTGCATAGAGTTGAAAAAGTAGAGACAGGTAAACGTCTAGCAGCAGTAAGTTGGGTACAAAGCTTAGTTCGCGAACCATCCGAACGCGAAATTTTATTTGATTTAGATACAGCCAAACAAATCATGTTTCAAAAGCATGGCAAAACAGCAGAGTTTGACTTAATAAGCAAAACCTACGCCAACTTGTTGCGGAAATGGGCGGAAGTATGAAATGGGCATCGGGCATTGGGCATTGGGCATTGGGAAATAGATACTTACTGATTCTTAAATTTCAACTTTTAATTCTTAACTCTTAATTCCTAATTCCTAATTCCTAATTCCTAACTCCTAACTCCTAACTCTGTGAGCTATGCCCCATGCCCCATGCCCAATTCCCAATCTAACTGAATTGTTCTTCCGCATCTAAATTAAATAGTTTTTGTAGAGTTTGCATGCAGTGTCTTCTGGCTTCGACATCTTGCTGCGCTCTCAACTGCACCATTGGATCGTGTAATATTTTGTTGACAATTCCTCGGGTTAGAGCTTCGATTACTTCTTGATGTTTTTCGCCGAATTCCGAACCTAATCTTGATAAGGCTTTTTCTAATTCTTGCTCGCGGATGGTTTCAATTTTACTTCGCAAAGAACTAATAGTAGAAACTGTTTCCAGGCTGCGCCACCAAATATCAAAAGAATCTACTTCTTGTTCTAAAATTCCTTCTGCTTCCCGCGCTATTTGACGACGAGCTTCTTGGTTTTGCGCTACTACAGCTTTCAAATCGTCTACGTTAAATGCCTGTACGTTATCTAATTCGTTGACATCCGAATGGACGTTACGCGGTACGGAAATATCAAATAACATCAAAGGGCGAGTGGGTTCTAAAATCAATTCTAATTTGCTGCGGTCAATTATTGGCTCTGTTGCAGAAGTACTTGTAAATACTAAATCGCTCTCGTTAATTACTGGCATCATTTGTTCGAGAGGTTGAGTGCGGATAGTACAAGCGCTAAATTTATTCGCTAATTCCTCAGCCCTTTTAACCGAACGATTTAAAATACAAATTTCGGCTGCGCCTTTAGATATCAGATGCTTTACCAGCAAATGTGACATTTTGCCCGCGCCAACAATGGTAACTCGAACAGCGGCTAAATTTTGTGCTTTAATCTGAGCTAATTCTACCGCAGCCGAACTTATAGAAACCGCACCAGTTCCGATGCTAGTTTCGCTACGCACGCGCTTACCGGCAGTAATTGCCTGTTTAAATAATTTATTTAAAACTGTTTTAATACCTTTATATTGTTGACCAATTTTATGAGTAGTCTTGATCTGAGCAAGTATTTGTCCTTCTCCTAAAACCAAGCTATCCAAACCGCTACTAACTCGCATTAAATGCATAACCGCATCTTGATGGAGCAGCATAAATAAGTGAGGTCTTAAAGTAGTTACAGGTAGTTTACTATGTTCCGAGAGAAACTGAATTACTTCTCGGATGCCTTGCTCGCTTTCTTGAGTAACAATATAAATTTCCAAACGGTTGCAAGTGCTAAGAATTGTTACTTCTTCAATACTGGGGTAGCTCAACAGATGAGCGATCGCACCTTCGGTTTGTGGCTCGGGAATGCTAAGTTTTTCTCGAACTTCTACGCTCGCTGTCTTGTGGCTTAAGCCTACTACTGCTATATGCATTACTTTAAACGGTAATTACTAACTATTTATTGATAATTGATTAAAGAAATTAGGAATTTAAAAAAGTTAGGAGTTAGAAGTTATGAGTTATGAGTTGTATGAATTAAAAATGCCTCTATTACCTATAAAGATTTTGAGATAAGTCTCAAATCGTATTAAAAGGAATTATCAACGCAATTAAGATGATTTGAACCTTTAATTCACATTAAATATGAATCAATAATTCAAAAATCTTAACTCCTAACTCTTAACTCTTAACTCCTAACTCTTAACTCTTAACTCCTAACTCCTAACTCCTAACTCCTAACTCCTAACTCCTAATTAGGTAAGACTTATGGTTTCTGGATTATTGGTCATATGGATGGTATCAACAAAGCGGGCAGTTTTGGATTGACTCGAAATTACTAAGCTTTGAGTTCTAGCTCCTCCGTGGAAGAAGCGAACTCCTTCCATTAAAGTTCCGGGAGTAATACCGCAAGCTGCAAAGAGTACGTTTTCACCGTTAGCTAGTTCTTCAGCAGTGTAAACTTTATCTGGGTCATTGATACCCATTTCTTTTAGTCTGGCAAGGTTGCTTTCCTTGCTTTCGCCAATCAAACCTGTTTTTACTATTTCTGGATCGTAAATCAATTGTCCTTGGAAGTGACCGCCTAAGCAACGCATTGCAGCAGCAGAAATTACACCTTCGGGAGCCGCACCAATACCCATTAAGGCATGAATGTTGGTACCTTCAAAGCCGCAGGAGATTGCAGCAGAAACGTCACCATCGCTAATTAAACGTACTCTAGCGCCAGCTTGACGAATTTCTGCAATTAAATCTTTGTGGCGGGGACGATCCATCACTACTACTACCAATTCCTCTACCGAACGATTCATGCACTCAGCTAGAATCTTGAGGTTTTCAGTAGCAGATTTATTGATATCTACTTTGCCTTTGGCTTGTGATGGTGCTGCTAACTTCTTCATGTAAAAGTCAGGTGCAGCGAACAAACCGCCTTTTTCCGAAATTGCGAGTACTGCCATCGAGCCGTTTTGACCGTATGCTACCAGGTTAGTACCTTCACAAGGATCAACCGCGATGTCAATTTCAACTAATTCATCGGGGTTACAGTAAGTCTTTGCGTCTTCACGAGTACAAATCCCTACTTCTTCACCGATGTAAAGCATGGGAGCATCATCGCGTTCGCCTTCTCCAATCACAATGCGTCCGCGCATATAGATTTTATTCATTCTTTCCCGCATAGCTTCTACAGCTACTTGGTCTGCGGTATTCTTTTCGCCCTTACCCATCCATCGAGCGCTGGCGATCGCCGCTTGCTCAACTACTTCAATAATCTCTAATCCAAGAGTATTTTCCACGAAGTCTGCCCTCTAAAAATTGCTTGCTAAACGCGGTAAAAGCGAATTGCTATATCAGTTACTAAGTCTACCAAAGGGCGTATACCCGTGGAAATCCGTCTTGGCTTGGGTTTTTGTTAAGTTTTGCTGCCGTGCATATTACTGGCATTAAACAAAGAGCATATATGACTATTTAATTCTAGTACTTTTTTTACATTCGGATATATTTCATTGGGATATTAGTCAATTAACATCTAATTGAGTTGTTTATAAATTTGATTGATAAATCTAATGTTTATTAATATTAAAATTAATATACATATTTTGACTCTTTGGGCTTCTCGTATGCAATTTTTAAATTGCTAATTACACAGAATTTCGTTTGAATTTGATAAATTATTAGTAAAAGTGGTTAACGGCGTTATATTAACAGCAAACAGAATAATTGCGTTGTTTTACTAGAAATTAAATTAGTATTTTTATTCAATTTTAATTAGTACAAAATATCTGATTTAATATACTAATTCAACTGAAAATAATTATAAAAAATCAAAATTACAAAATATACTTATAATATTAGTTATCTCCTTTTTACGTAAATATATTTAAATTTATTTATATGTAGCTGCAAATATTCCTCAAAGGTAGGAGATCGAGTACAGCAGGAGAGAATTTGTAACAAAAAAAGTTACTTCTGCTAGGCTGAAAGAAAGTTTCAAAAAAGTTCCTCATATCAAAAATATGCTTGACTTTCTCAACCCGCTATTAGGTCGCCATCCCGAAAAAATCAAAGCAAATGTAGAGATTTATACTTGGCAGACTTGCCCTTACTGTATCCGAGCAAAAATGCTTTTGTGGTGGAAAGGCGTTAAATTCACCGAATACAAGATTGATGGAGACGCAACCGCAAGAGAAGCAATGGCTTCGCGAGCAAATGGAAAGCGCACGCTACCACAAATTTTTGTTAACGAACGACACGTTGGTGGTTGCGACGAATTGTATCAATTAGATACCCAAGGTCAACTCGATTCCTTGTTGAATCAGCCAGCAACAGCTTGAAAATTAAAGATATAGCGCTACGCGAAGGTTAAAGGTTGAAGGTTAAAGGTTAAAGGTCAAAGGTTAAAGGTTGAAGGTCAAAGGTCAAAGGTTAAAGGTCATTACTAATTAGGTAGCGCTATATAAAGCTTTTGTTAAAATCATCTGAATGCAATTGTAACCCGGCTTCTTTGAGAGGCTGGGTTATTTCGATCGAGACTTACACAACAAAAATTTGGTATTCGGCGAGTTGTAAGATCCCCCAACCCCCGCTAATTTGGGAGCTTTTGTAAGTTGTAAGATCCCCCAACCCCCGCTAATTTGGGGGCTTTTCCTTCCAAGCATAACTCCCAACTCCCAACAACTATCAACTATCAACTATCAACTAACAACTAACAACTATCAATATAAAGAATATGTTAAATCTTCACGAAGAATATTTGATACACAGAAAATGGATGAAACAGGCTTTAAGGCTGTCTCAACAAGCGGGAGAAGCAGGTGAAGTTCCTGTAGGCGCTGTTATTATTGATTCATCCCAAAATATGATTGCAGCAGGTGAAAACAGAAAGCAACGCGACAATGATCCCACTGCCCATGCGGAAATACTCGCGATTAAAGAAGCAACGCGCTATTTACAAAATTGGCGGCTTCATGAATGTAGTCTCTACGTTACTCTCGAACCTTGCCCGATGTGTGCTGGTGCTATTGTCCAAGCCCGTGTGGGTCGATTAATCTATAGTGTAGATGACCCGAAAACTGGGGCGATTCGCACGGTTGCGAACATCCCTGATAGTGCGGTTTCCAATCACCGTTTGAGTGTAATTGGAGGCATCCTAGAATCTGAATGTCGCTCCTCATTACAAACTTGGTTTGCTAATCGGCGACATAACACAACATAAAGGACAGAGGTAAAACTGTCCAGTCAGTGCTACAAAAGTTGGGGGAGAAAATCTACGGTGTTACTAATCAAGAATTCTTTACATTTTGATTTACTCAATATTCAGCAACCACCGAGATGATGGAATTTGATTTGATATTTGATGCGGACAGACGGAAGACAGCCAATTCTAAAGTAAGTACTAAGTTGGCCAATACTGATAATTCGCGAATTTCTCCTTGGTTAAGTTCTCTGACTTACCTACTGGCAGGAAATATATTTTTGCCTTTTTACTTCGGTCAAATTACAGTTGTCGGACAGGAAAATTTACCAAAAAGCGGCCCTGTAATCTTAGCTCCCACCCATAAGGCACGTTGGGATTCGTTACTTTTGCCTTATGCAACCGGACGTTACGTTACCGGACGAGATTTGCGGTTTATGGTAACTAGTACTGAGTGTCGGGGTTTTCAAGGTTGGTTTGTGCGAAGATTGGGAGGATTTCCCGTCAATTCACAACGCCCTTCAATTACAACTCTTCGCCATACTGTGGAATTACTTAAGCGCGGCGAAATGTTGGTTATTTATCCTGAAGGCGGTATTTTTCGCGATCGCGAAGTTCACCCGCTAAAACCTGGAATCGGACGTTTGGCTTTGAGTGCCGAATCATCTCATCCCGGTTTAGGAGTGAAAATTGTGCCCCTAACTTTCAATTACAGTCATCCTTATCCAAGCTGGGGTACGGATGTAAGCATTAGTATCGCTCCAGCAATCAAAGTCTCTGATTATGCTCAAGGTTGTATAAAACAAGATGCGAAACGTCTTACAGATGACTTGGCTTATTCTCTTCAACAACTAAATTATCAACATGATGATTTAGCTAACAGTGGTTTTGTACAAATACAAAGTTAGTTGTTGGTTGGAGCGTTGTTAGTTGGAGCGTTGTTAATTGTTGGTTGTTGGTTGGAGCGTTGACGATTTACATCCGGTTGGTGAAAATTGTTAATTGCTTACTAAATAGTTGGTTGTTGGTTGTTAGTCTCGAAGCCGCAGGGAAAGAAGTGAGAATTGTTAATTGATAATTGATAATTGTTAATTGTTAATTGACAAAGCAAGTTCCCAATACTTCAATTTGCCTACATCTTGTGGTGCAGTATCAATAACCCATAAATTCCAGTTTCCTTTAGCTGGCTGATTGAGTAGATTTTTTAAAACTGGATGGGTTTGCACCGAATAAGTGGTAAGTAAATCTTGACGACGGCCTAAAGTACGACTTTGCAACAATACCTGTTGATTGTTAGGGGCAATTAAATAAATTTCTAAATCACTTAAGAATTCATGTTGGATATTGATGTTAAGTTGAATATCACGGACAATGCCCGAATCGGAGATGAAAAGTTCGCTTTTTATGCCTCGTCGATCGTTATCGGGAATAGCTAAAACAGAATTATTACGTGTTTCTATAAGTCTGGTTGCAACTGCGGCATTTGCTTGCAGCTTTTGCGCTGCTTTGACTGCGGATAGCGCATTTACTTTACCGTAACCAAACCAT
>CAYMZW010000265.1:0-9694 GCA_964395005.1 uncultured Rivularia sp. | reverse complement strand
TAGTTGTTAGTTGTTAGTTGCTAGTTGTTAGTGGTTAGTGGTTAATCCCATCCCCAATCCCCAATGCCCTATCCCCAATGCCCAATTCCCAAATTTACTTCCAAAGACAGATGCGAATTATCAACTGATGGCTGATTGCATTTCGGGTTTGATAAGGGAGAAATGTATCAAGCAGTTCAGATAAATACGAAGGCGTTAAGCGAAGCTCTACCGAAGGTAATCGCCGATACAGAACCCAACGTTGTAATTATCGATCGCCGCGAATCTACATTTTAATTGGGAATTGGGAATTGGGCATAGGGCATAGGGCGTAGGTAATGGGTAATGGGTAATAGGTAATTAGGAATATAACTGTTCCCTGTTCACTGCTCACTGTTAACTGTTCACTGCTCACTGTTCCCTGCTCCCTGTTCCCTGTTCCCAAGCAATAAATATTACTAAATCTTATATCTAATATAGTTTTTGCTGAATTTATAACACTCTTTGATAGGAACCGCATTGATAAAAAGTGTGTCTTATAGAAAAGTAATGCCGATAAATTTCAGCCTCATATTTACAAGATGCGTGATTAATTGATTCGATTCTCAAATTAAATCAAAAGTGTCAAGAGTGTAAAGGGTGAAATTCTGATTATTTTTTTAATCATCAGCTTCTATAAATAACTAAGTCTTAGTTAAAAAGCATTCAGCTTATTGCAACTGAGGCAATAATTAGTTGTTGATTTTTAATGATTAGTGCAACTATTTATTAAGCTTTTATATACACCAGTCCTTTTTGTTACTAAAGTGTCAGTGACAACAACTAAGCCAGGGCAAAAAAATTTGCAATACTTGGTTTAAGTGTAAAGATAGATGAATTTGCTGTATTGATGTTCTGTAAACAGTTTTGAAGTTTGATTCTCAATTAGATTTATCAAACTAACAGGAACTTTGAAAAAATGTGGCTAACTTTCGCAAATTTGCTAACATCAAATAGCTGCTGTTCGGCGGCTTTGCATATAAGCATTTAAGAGCTTCTTGAGTAAGCGTCAAGTTGATATAAATGTAATATTTATGCTTTGTCGCACTGTTGATGGTTTACACCTGAAAGATTACAGGAAAATTTCTGAAGGAAAGTAAACTGATATGACCGTTTTGGTTTAATTGGGTACCTAAAATGGTGCTTGCTCAAATTTATCATCGATTGTTTTTTAAACATTCGCTCCTCGACACAACACACTGATTTATTAGTTGCTCAGAAGGTTCAATTAGGAGATTCAAATGAAAAAATTTATTCCTCTTCTCATTAGCGGTATTTTGGCTACAGGTGCAGTTGGTTGTGGTGAAGAAGCTGCTAACACTGGTTCAGAAAATCCCGGTGCTACCAATGAAGTTTTACAACCCTCTGCAAGAGAAGCTAGTGAAACAGAAGGTTTAAATCAACCTCTAAGCGAACCTGGAGCAATTCCTGGAGAAGCAAGCGTAACTACAGATCCTACTGCCGTTACCGAAGGCGCAGATCCCTTAGCAAGCGATTTATCAAAAGAAGTTAAGAAAAAGCTAAAGGAAAACTTACCAGCTAGCAATTTAGAAGTTACAGAGCAAGAAGGAGTTGTTACTGTTAGTGGTACAGTTTCTTCTCAAGAAGAGCTTCAGCAAGTTGAGCCTTTAACCACTGGAGTTAAAGGTGTCAAAGGAGTGAATGTGGAAGCAAATGTTGATGGGGCTGCTCCCGCTCCCGAAGGTACCGATCCTCAGTAATTGATCAATTTTATCAAATGTAGAGACGTAATACATTACGTCTCTTTTATTGTGGATTGGGCATTGGGCATAGTTATGAGTTAAGAGTTAGGAGTTAGGAGTTGTAGAGACGCGATATATCGCGTCTGTACAGGAGTTAAGAGTTAGGAGTTATGAGTTAATTATCTACCCCTTGTCTCCCAATCTCCCAATCTCCCCATCTCCCTTTCTCACACTCAAGACAACAACTCCACTCGTACCAAGCAAAGCTAACATTGAAGGAATTAACGGCAACCAACCACCTTTTGTTAATGCAAACCAGCAAACTATATATAAAATAATTGCAGCGCTACTAACCGCGATTGTTTGATGTATGCGATTTTGCCAAAACCAAATTATTATTCCACCAGTAGTAGAAAATAATAAAACGAAAATTGTGTCTTGCCACTGTGGTAGCCACCATATTAAAGTTCGGTTGTCTTCTACCGCACTCAAAATTTGACTTATGGCATGAGCATGAATAAATAATCCTCTAATTTCTCCCTGTGGTGTATCGTGAATATCGCGAATGCTTGTTGCTGTAATACCAATTAATATGATTCTATTTTTTACCCAGTCGGGATTAAAATTATTACTATTTTCTAAAACGTCTCTAATAGTAACTTGTTGAGCAATTATAGGAGCATTACGATAGTTTATTAATAATTGATTTCCGCTGGCATCTAAGTTTTGATATCCACCACTTTGAGGCTGCAAGCGTGTAATAACAGTATCGCCAAACTGCCAATTTTTATCTACTGTTGTAACGGGAATTCCTTGAGATTTAGCTTTTGATTTAAAGTATCTATATAGTAATTGCCAAGCAAATGAATAAGATGAATTGCAGCGAGAATTATTTGTAATCGGATTGGGGCTGCGGGATAATAAATATCTGCGAATGGTGTCGTCTTGATTTTGAGTTTGGGATTTATCATCAAATAAATCGACATAGCCGACTTGATTTTTAGCAATATTTGGTGGTGGTGCGACGCTATTCTTGAGATTACTACCGGCACAAATGGCAATTAAATTTTTATTTTCTTTCCATTGATTAAGTAGTGTTTGTTGCCGATTGTTTTTACTATTGCTGGTAACTGGTTGATCTCGAAATATATCTACTCCAATAGCTGCTGGTTGATATGTTTGAATTTTTTCTAAAAGTTGACTTAAAGTTCTATCTGGTATGGGATAACCGTATTTATTACTGCTAATATCTTCTTCATCGGCACCTATAATTAAAATTCGCTTGTCTGCTTTTTCAACAGGCATTCTTAGCATTAAAAAATCAAAGGCTTTTAATTCCCAAGGTTGGATTATTCCCAACCATCGCAAACCCATCAATAATATTGTAATAATTACGCTGCTTAAAATTACGGTAGAAATTTTTGGTTTAGTTTTCGGTTTAATATATGGATGAACAACAGAAGGTTTTGCAGGGGGAATAAAATCAACTTTATCTCGTAATTGCTGCCAAGTGGTTGGAATTTCTGCGGGATTTTGAAATATTACGGGTAGCCAAGATGCACCGGGAAATTCTGTTTCTATTCCCTGCA
The DNA here is from genome assembly GCA_964395005.1 of uncultured Rivularia sp. GTDB lineage: Bacteria > Cyanobacteriota > Cyanobacteriia > Cyanobacteriales > Nostocaceae > Rivularia. The sequence continues at coordinate 6,384 of CAYMZW010000265.1, read as the reverse complement.
ATCTTTCTCTTGCTTCCCTTACTGATAAATAAAAAGATTCTCCACCAGCAAATATTGTCAGAAAATGTTTTAAGAATTGCTGCGCTACACTATCGGGCACGGGTTCCCGCATGACAATGATTTGCGGTATGTGTAAATCTGTTAGTTGAGCGGCTAAACCCAAACCTTCGCAGGAATTAAAAATTGCTAGCTGCAATCCTCTTTGGATGGCTTTATGGAGAGCGTTTTTTAATTCTTTAATTGTTAAACTATCGCTGTTATTAATATAAATATTGCCGATATTATCGTCGCATCTAGTATTACTATGTCCGGCAAAAAATAGAATATCCCATCCGCGTTTATCCCAGAGCATTTCGTCTAATTGTTGACGCTGGGGTTCTACTAAAAAAACTGTTTCTGCATCTGTTAAATTAGCAATTAATTGTTTGTCTGTTTCAACATCAATTCCATTACTATCACCAATAATTGCTAAAATCCTTACTTTTTTACCAGAAGTATGTTTAATTTTCCCCGGTTCAAAATTAAGTGAACTTAAAGACATTTCAGCATGAGGATAATCTTCAAAAAACTGCCAATTATACCAAGGAATTTTTCGTAGTTGATTATCTTCGGTTTGGATAATAAAATGAATTTCGTCTTCAGGATGCAATTCCTTACGCAATTGACGCTCTATTGTGCGAAATTGTGAAGAATCTAACCAATTATCTAAATTGATTTTCAATTGCTGACAAACATTAGTAAAATCGGCATGACTAACGTGAGTTATATCTGATTCATCAATAACTATATCGTCGTCTTCGTCGTCTTCATCTTCATTTTGATTAATAGTTAAAGGCTGAATGCTACGAATATTAATTGAACGGGCTTTGTATAATAATTCGTAAAAAAGTTGCCAGCGACGATAAATTTCTATTAATTCCGGTATTGCTGGTAAACTGCCGGTAAATTGCATTACTTTACCGGATAATTTTAATTGAGCAGTTACGAAGGGAAAGCCAGTTTGTAAATTTCCTTTTCCTAAATTTAATACGATTACTTTACTCATATGGCATCTCAATCGTAAAATCTTCGGTGATGCTGAGATTACCCAAGGCAACTTCTATGCTAAATTTTTTACCAATGGGACAAGTAAATCTTTTTAACTGAATTAGGTTATCTTGATGGCGCGATTCTAGTTCCTGCAAGACTTTTCCCGAACGCGATCGCAATGCTAATTTCATACTTGGTGGTAAGTAAGTTTCGCCAGCAGCGGGGTGTAACTGTATACGAACGCCAATTTTATTATCGTTTTCTCTTGTTAAACCTATTAGTAATGCTACAGATTTATTACCGAGTTGCATTCCTAAATCAATTATTTTTGCTGCTTCAACATTCAATTCTTTAGAAGCATCACGTTGTCTGAAAGCAAAAGCTAAGTTGCCGGTATCGGGATTTATTAATGTATCTAAGGATTGCCAACCAGTTTCAAATGCTGATTCAAACCATTGCCCTAAATTTACGGCAGCTTTACTAATTCCTTGAGTAATTTCAGCTACTGTATTTTCAGTTTGCCGTTGTTGATATAGTTGTTTTCTTCGGGTATCGTCTTCAATAAATGCTCCCCATTTTCTAAAAGGTACGTCTAAACGCGGTGAAAAAGGGTTCGATTGATTAAATATTTCTAGTAAACCTTGTATTTCAGCTTTGGATAAAACGGGTAATGCTTCTACCACGGGTTTTTCAGTCGGAAAAAGTTCGATTCCCATCCACATTGCTGTTAAGTCTTCGGTTAATTCTTCAACTGCAATAGAATAGGTTTCATCAGTAAAATCATGTTCGCCAATTTCTTTTAATTGCTCGTGAGTTGTATATCCGCATATCCGCAACCAGCATTCTGATAAATTAATTTCTACTGCTAAATAGTAGTTACCTAACCATTGCGGTAAATCAACCCATTCACGAGGAACTTTGAATTCAGAAAAATCATTTTCTTCGTGAGGAATTAATACCAGTTTCGCTGTATCTAATTCTATAGCGCTTCCGTTTACTACATTCCAAATACTAGATAAATCGTTTTCTTGCCAAATCTTCAGGTTTTGAGATGGTAAATCTGTTTCGTTTTTTATATAATCTTGCAAATATTCTAAAACGGTGTTTTTGCAAAGAGAATTTAGATAACTTCTCCAGCGTGCGGTTGCATTATCATAATGATGCTTTTGTGTTTCCTGCCATATCTTTTCTCGTTGTTGTTGAGAAAATTCTAAAAATATTTGTTCTGGGTAAATTAATGCCAAATCGTTGATAGTCAAATTCATTTTATGCCTCTACAGTTTGATTTTGGTTTTGATTTGAATTTTTATATAAAATTGCCTGATTTCCTACCAGCCAACTTTCAATAAAGCTTTCTATTTTTTCAACAGCCGAATTGAATTTTTGTAGTTTAATTTCTAATTTATTTTCAACTTCTGCTGAGAATGGTTGTTGAATTTTAATAATACTGTTCTTCGCTTTAATATAAGCATCGGTTAAAGAATCTCTGATGTCAATATCTTTAATTCTTTGCTGGTTATATTCATGCAATTTATCCAGATACGGAATTAAATTTAATTTATCCGATTCATTTATTTGATTTTGTACAGTTGTCGCTAATATTTTATTAAAAAAGTTTTTGCTATGAATGATTAAATAAGCTTTAACATCATTAAGTTTATTTTTACAAAGTTGATCAATTTCTCGCACACCAATATTTTTACCTAAAATATCGGCATAGCGCTTAATAAATGCTTTGAGGATAGTTTTAATATACCTTTGAAAATGACGAGCAACCTGATATTGTTTTTCTAAATTAAGCATCTCTAAAAAGTCATTCTGATTTATTTCTAAACCCAACCAAAGCAGCAATGATTTTTGAGCAGATTTTTCTAAAGCTTGAAATTCTTCTAAAATAATATTTCTAACTTCTTTTGATTGCTGTTGCGTTTCTTCCGCAATTATTTCATTTGTCGATTCGGCTGCTATTTCATTAATATAGTTATGTTCCTCAATAGACACTAATCGTTTGCTTTGGAAATTTCGTACTGATTCCACGCAAGTTGCGAGCATCTTTTGGATAACTTGGCGATCGCTCTGTTGGGTTTCTTCGATTTCCAAACGCCGGAGTTGCTTGTTATAACGGATTGCAATACTATCAAGTTGTTCGTTTGTCAGTGCTGTTGTAGGTGGTTTGCGATTCCCCTCGCTGCTAGGTGGATAAAGCTCTAAAAATAACTCGTTAAAAGCCTGCCAAACCAGACAATATTTAATGATATTACTTTTAGAAATCCCGAAATTTGTTAAAGCTTGCTCTAATTTGCTTTTACTTGTATTTCGCAGTAAGCCATTATCAGAGAATTTTAAAGACTTTGTTTTTAATTCTCGAACGATTCTATTTTTGATAGTTCTATTTAAAGCTACACTCGCGTAGGTTTGTAAAGCTGTTTGAGATTCAATTGAATATCCTCTTAATAAAGAAGCTGGAGCTAAGGCTATTTCAATACCGAGAATAAAACAGTCTTCTAAACCATAGTACGAACCGGAATTAGAAGTTTGTCTTAACTTTTGACTAACGTCTCTAGCTGCATAGAAACAAATTAACTGTAAGTAGTTAAATAAACATAATTTCGCAAGTTTATAGCAGACGGTGTAATTGAAAGTAACAGATGTTTTTGCTTGAAGACTCCATAAAAAATAATAAGTTTTACGAGCTTCTAATAAGAATTGTAAAAAATACTGTGCTAATTCATCTTCGCTAGTTATGGAGCTATCTTCAATTAGATTTTCTAAAAAAGGTTTCAATCCTCGGTGAGTTTCCTGTTGAGTTACGCTTGCGGTACCCCTGGAATTATCTTTCAAGGATATACCTGATAAAAATCTATTAAAAGTTTGTTGATATTTAGACATATTTCTGATTATATTCTTTGTAATTAAACTCGATTGCACCCCAAAGATTAATAAATTTCAAAATCGTTTACTTCTATCTATTGGTGCTGATGTATAACGATTATGCAGATAACGCATTTATATTTGTATCTAATTTAATTTATCAGGAAAACACTGAATAAAGTTAAAAAAAACGTAAAAATATCTTTTCTTTATATACTGCTTTTTTGAGAGGATAATCGAGCAGATATATGTTTTAGATGTTTGGAGACGTAGAGACGGTGTACGGTGTCTCTAGGTTTTTCAAGAAATTGCTCTAAAAATATTTTACCCCTGCATACAGCTTCTATGGCTGGACTAATTGCTTAATAGAAGACAATTAAAGGTTATCGAAAAAATGAAAAATAAACTATTAGGCTTAGCTTTAGCATCACTTTCTACCATTGCTTGTACATCAGTTGCGATGACTACAGATATTAAGTTAGCAGATAAAGGAGTTGAAGTTGTACAAACACAAGCAGCAGCCGAATCTAGTAATCGCAATCGAGTACGCAGTAATTTACAGCGAAATGGTTGGACTGTTGTTTGGGGACACAATTTTACTGAAGGTGATTGGGTAGAAGGAACAGGTGCGATCGCCGCTTCTGTTGTTGCAGAAAATCCTGGGCCATTTATGAAATGGTTTGATTACAAACTCAACCAAAATCTTGACAAAATTGCCAGTAATTCGCCTCAATTAACAAACAGCAGGTTGAAAAGGATTGTCCTCCAATCATTAAAGTCAAAGCGAATTATCCGAAATAGTCAATTGAGACTTCAAGCAGGGTTTGTTACCTACAAACGGTGGAATAATGTAGTTTATCACGAACCACATACTTATAAATGCAAGCAGCGTTTACCTTTCGGTGGCTGGACTTGGAGTGTTTGCTCAACGTCGAAAAAAGTCGAGAAATCTGTTCCGCTACCAAATTGGCATCAGTTTTATGTACGTTACAAGTTACGATGATTTATATTTAACTACACTTTGTAGTAATCATGAAACCCGTGTGGAGATGTAGCAGTGCTACGTCTCTACATTTTTTTTGGTTAATTTTCAACGAATTTTTCTAAAAATATTCTACCCCTGCATACTGCTTCTACAACTAGACTAACTGCTTAATACAAGGGTTTAGTACAAAGATTGAGCGATTGCAAAAAGAAATTTCCAAAAAATATTCTACCCCTGCATACCGCTTTAAAACTAGACCAAATGCTTAACAGATAACCAAATTTGAATTAGGAAAAAACATCATGTCTAACTTTAAAACAATACACGGAACTCACGGCAACGATAACTTAGACTATTCAAAATACCATCATAAATATGAAATTTATGGTCGAGGTGGTGATGACAGTATATATGGTGGTCACAAAGGCGATAAATTATTTGGAGAACATGGAAACGACAATTTATATGGTGAAGGTGGTAACGACAAGCTATTTGGTGGTAGTGGAAATGACTTTCTATATGGTGGTAGTGGAAATGACAAGCTAGATGGTGGTAGTGAAAATGACTTTCTATATGGTGGCAGTGGAGATGACAAGCTATATGGTGGTAAGGGAGATGATTATCTTAAGGGTGATGGTGGTAAAGATTATTACGATGGTGGACATGGTTCCGATACCGTTACTTATTACCGCCATAAAGAACATATTCACGGAGATTTAAAAAAAGGTTTCGTCAGTTTTTCTGATTCACACTACAAAGAAACTCTCAAAAACATCGAAAACTTAACAGGGGGTTCCGGAAACGACAAGCTTAAAGGAGATCATGGTAAAAATGTTTTAGATGGTGGTGATGGAAACGATAAACTTTTCGGACGCGGTGGTGATGATCATCTATATGGTGGTTGGGGAGATGACAAACTCGAAGGTGATGATGGTGATGACTACCTATATGGTGGTTATGGGAATGATATAGTTGATGGCGATAAAGGTGATGACTACGTATATGGTGATTATGGCGATGATATACTTGAAGGTGATAAAGGCAATGACTATCTAAATGGTGGCTGGGGACATGATACTCTCTACGGCGAACACGGCCACGATAATATTCTTGGTGAATTAGGAAACGATCGGTTAGTTGGTGGTGATGGTAACGATACTTTAGATGGTTATGGTTATTTTGGAACTGCTTTAAGAAATCATGAATCCGATAGTTTGACTGGTGGTCATGGGGCTGATACTTTTGTTCTAGGATCGAAAGAATTTAACAATCATAAATCTTATTATCTAGGTGATGGTCATGCAACCATTACTGATTTTGATAGTCATGAAGGTGATACAATTCAACTCCTTGGTAGCAGTCACGATTACCATTTAAGTCAAGAACATTTTTCCGGTGGTGATTCACTAGACACTTTAATCAAAAGCAACGGAGATTTGATTGCTGTGGTTGAAGATACCACTCATCTCGATTTTCATCAAGATTTTACTTTTGTTTAA
>CAYMZW010000264.1:0-9718 GCA_964395005.1 uncultured Rivularia sp. | reverse complement strand
ATGCAATTGATGGTTTAAAATGGGCGAAATCCATCGGCGGTTTATCGAAGTTAATAGAGCGTTCCAATAATAATTTACAAGTTTTAGAAGATTGGGTTGCCAAATCTGACTGGATTGATTTTTTAGTAGAAGATAAATCGATTCGTTCTAACACTTCTATTTGTTTCAAGATTGTTGATAAATGGTATCAATCTTTATCTAAAGAAGAGCAAGCAGCCAAAGCCAAAGAGTTGGTATCTTTGATGGCGAAAGAAGAAGTTGCTTACGATATCGGTTCCTACCGCGATGCACCTCCAGGATTGCGTATTTGGGGTGGTTCAACTGTGGAATCTAAAGATATGGAGGCTTTAACCCATTGGTTGGATTGGGGATTTAGTCAAATAAAGCAGTAAGTTGTAAGTTGTAAGATATCGTTTGTACGCTAGATTGTAGAGACGCGATATATATAAATTGTAGAGACGCAATATATATAAATTGTAGAGACGCGATATATCGCGTCTCTACATTGGGTTGGGTGGGGAACTAAAGATATTTAAAATAGTCTTATATCAGATGGGTTTCGTTTCAAAAATCCACTGCGAGAAATTACACAGATATTAAATAAACTTCTTCCGGGTTATACAAATTCTCAACCGTATCATATTAATAGTGGTAACGGTAGATATTTCCTTTGAATATTGCCTAAAACAAAACGAAAGCTTAATTGTTAGTAATAGCTTTTAGCCGCTATAAATGTTGGAAAATTCCTGACTGTAGGGTGTGTTTATAGAAAAACAAAAAACATATTCGTTGGTAAGTGAGGAGAAGTAAATGAAAGATTCTACAGCAGTTCCATCTAGTTTTTCGTTAGAAGAATGGATAAATAATCCGCTTAAAGATGCAGAAAATTCACAAGATATTTTAGAAGTAGATTGGATGCAAAACTCTGGAGATAAATCAGAACCTTTCGATCGAATTAACGACACATACGAAGAAGTTGATGAACCTTATGAAATCGAATGGGTAAATGAAGAATTAGGCGAGCAAAGAATTTTAACGCTCAAACAAAGAAGGATTTTAGGCAATCTTTACTATTATTGGAGAAGTTATAAAGACTCCAGCGCCCAAGGTGGAGAAGTGTACAATCACGTACCCTGCCGTACCAAAATTCAAGGGCGATCGCCAGACGTTGCATACATCACACCGCAGTTAGCAGAGCATTTCGGCGATTTAGAAGTATTTCCCCAAAGTTTTCCATTGATAGCCGAAGTTGCTTCTCCTGCTGACTTAGCAGAAGAATTAATTGCCAAGTCTCATGAGTACTTACGTTCCGGTAGCGAAGAAGTTTGGTTAATTTTTCCCGAAAATCGCTGGATTATTATAATTACGGAAAATCAAAAACTTATATTTAGCTCGGGAGATATTGTTTACACTCAAAGGTTGCTAAATGGCTTTAGCGTCGAAGTTGATGAATTACTAGGATAACAAGTAGTGAGTTAGGAGTTAGGAATTAGGAGTTAAGAGTTAATAAGTGAAAGCTAGGAATACTTTTGCAAAATACAGATTTTCCATATAAAAATCTAAAAAGCTAAGCATTATCTCTTGTGTAGTATACATTTTGTGAAAAACACAAAACCTGTGTAGAGACGTAACAGTGTTACGTCTCCGACAATGTGAAATCATAATTTTATATTACGATTCAGCAACGCTATAAAATGAATAAAAAAAGCCTATGCGTAAATATAGAAATAGGGAGCAAGATGCTCCCACTACTAACAACTAACAACTAACAACTAACTCCTAACAGTTAACTGATTTATCTAAAACCAAGAATTTCCGAAACTGCCTTAACAATATCAAGATAAAAATTTCCCTGCACTTCACGGAATAATTCAAACTTAGTATCGGGGGCACCAAAAAACGGTCTTAAAAACCATCCTAACTGCATACCCACAAAGCCGTAAAGTAGCAACCAAGACCTTAAAATAGTAGTGCGAGTACCTTTTCCAGTGTCATTTTGTTCGGAAAGTAGCTGCATTCCATCGTAAAGAAATTTAACTCCAAAAGAACCCGTAATCAGAAAAATAAGCACGTTAAGAATTTTGAAAAATTGGTAAGAGTCGGGTGTAGTGATGAGAAAAAATAACGTTACTGGTGCAAAGCTGAAAAGCAAGACGCTAATTACAGATACAGCAGTAAGTAATACAACAAAATGCTGTTTTAGACTACTGCGAGATCCGAATAGAACATTGAAAAAGAACAATGTTGGAAAGCAAATCATTATTGACAGTAAATAGAATGCAGGAAGCTTGATAGTACTGGTTAGTGCCTGCATCCAACCATGAGAAGCACCAATAATACCGCCATAAATTGCAAAGAAAATAGAACTACAAACCAGTAGAGAATTGGTTTTACTCTGCAATCTGACTTCCTGACGAATCTCTTCTAAAAACCCCTGTCGATCGCGCAACAAGCTAAGTAAAACATTAAAATGCTGGCTTCCTTGGAACTCAGTCTTTTTCTCTAGGATCTTATCTTCTTGATTCATTGTTTTTATAGATTTATTATTATTTATTACAGCGATTGTTCTAAATTTTATGAATACAGGGAACGAGGGTAAGAGGGGGAGAAAATGGAAAATCAATAACTCCTAATTCCTAACTCCTCACTCCTAACTCTTAACTGTTAACTGAATCCCAAAAGGTGAGCTAAAGATTGAATAATACTCAGATAAAAATTCCCTTCTCTTTCTCTAAATAATGTAAAAGGTGATGTTGGAGTACCGAAAAAAGGTCTAAGAGTCCATCCTAATTGACTGCCAACAAAAGCATATAAAAATAACCATCCGCGCAATATTTTGTTTCGCGTTGTACTATTTTCACCATCTTGTTCTAAGATGATTTTTGCAGCTTTATATAAAGAAGAAATTCCGATAAATCCTGTAGCTGCGAAAATAATTACATTTAATAGAATAAGAAACTGATAGTTACCAGTACTAAGCATAAAAAACAAAGTTATTGGCGCAAAACTAAATAGCAGTACGCTTGTAACTGAAACCGCAGTCAAAACCAAAGCAAAATACTGAGCAAAACTTCGTTTATCGCCAAAAATTATATTCGCAAAGTACAAAGTTGGCAGACAAATCAGCAGTGTAATTAAATAAAGCGCCGGTAGTTTAACAGCCGAAGATAAAGCCTGCATCCAGCTATGGTAAGCACCGATAATTGCTCCATAGGCAGCAAGAAATAAAGAACTGCAAACTAATAAAGAAATAATTTTAGTTTGTAATCTAACTTTTTCGCGAATTTCTTCTAAAAAAGTTGGTCTTTCTCGCAGCAAATTGGTTAAAACAAAAAAGTATTTATTAACTGTAGATTGTTTTTGAATCATTTTATTTAAAGAGGGAATAGGGAATGGGCAACGGGCAACGGTGAGAAGAGAAATAGAAGTATGCTAATTGTGGAAAGATATTTGGTAGTGCGAGCATCTTGCTCGCTTGATATCTTATCTATAGCGAGCAAGATGCTGTCCTAAGAGGACACGCTACGCGAACGCACTACAAAATTACAAATCCAGGATGCTCTTAGAGAAACATTATTTATTTTAGATATGCTTGAGATACTAAATCGATCGCATAAATTTATTTAAAAAATATTAAATATTGATAACTCCTAACTCCTAACTGTTGACTGTTCACTGCTCACTGTTCGTAGTCGTTTCCAGAACCAAATTTCCAAGCATCAACCCAACGATGCCAGTAATATTGATAACTTTCTGGTAGATTTATCATTAACGGTTCTAACATTTGACTGATATTAAATAGAACGGAATAAATACCTAAATTGATGTAATGCCACATCCAATCTATTAAAGTTATTAAACCCACTTGAGGAATAATTTTTAAAATCAAACCTGGATTAGCTAAACTTGTTTTGAAAAGAGTTTTTGTTAAACCGGAAAACTGCACTACATCTTGCAAGAATGGTTTGAGTACTGGTGAGCCTAATTTTTGCATTTGAGCAAACACAACTGATAACAATTCGTTAATTTGATTCGGCTGAATTTTTTGATTGACACCCACACTCATCGCTTTTTGAAATAACCAAGTAACTGTTAAACTCGGTTGATATGGTTGCAATAATGATAGCGATGCTTCGGTTAATTTATCGGTTTGCAAAGCTTCATCAACTCCCAAAGTTAAACGTTTGAGATTTCTTATCATGGCACCGAAACCACCAAAACTTAAAGGTGATTGATTTCCGCTGCTATCACCTATTGCTAAAATACGAGCAAATGGTGTTTTTAAAGGGCTTTGACGGTAAGAAGGGAAGAAACCAAATAGCGCTCGTTTAAAGTCAAGCTGCTGTAATTCGACGTTTTGATATTCTGGCATCAAGCGCAGATATTCTTCAAAAAATGCTTCTAAACCGATACGTTGCGGTGCTGCATCCATATAGGTAAACATATAAGTTGTTCTACCGTCTTTTGCTGGAAAAGCTTCCCAGAAGTACTGACACTGGTTTTCAATTTCAGTGAAAGATAACAACAAGTCACCACTGTGGTTTTCCGGAAAACCCGAAGCACAAGTTCCTACTACCATACACAACGCATCTGGTTTGACTCCCTGACGTATTTGTTGACTGATAGGAGAAAAATTTCCCATTGCGTCAATTAGCAATCTGCTTTTGAATTGGTTATTTACCATCACCCCATCGGGATGTACTACCGCTTCGGCAAAAGGTGTGTTTTCAAACAGCTTTCCTCCCCTTTCCAAAAATCGCTGTTTCAAAGTTTCCAGTAAATAAACCGGATATACACCGATATTAAGAACGTTTTCTACCCAAACTTCCGTACCCGAAGTGAAACCTACTCTCGCTGGATTATATTCAGTTGCGATCGCCTTTTCTAATTCTTCAGAAGTAAGCAAATCTAATTCTAAAAGTACTTGTAATTCGTTACGAGATATGTTCCATTCCTGTTCTCTACCTCGTAAAATTCCTCTTTCAATTAATGCGACTTTCAAACCTCGTGAAACCAAAGCGCAACCAATTAAAATACCTAAAGTACCGCCGGAAATAATTACATCCCAATCTACATTACCTAGAGGTTGCTGATTCTCTTTTACCACCATCGGTACGGGTGCATTTCCCGATTTTAAAGATGTCAATATACTATCCGCACGACGCAATCCCCCTAAAACATCACCGGGCAATTGCGAGAGAATCTCTTGTGTTAAAGACATAATTATCACTTCCGCTAAGTTATCAAAGCTTTATACCTTTAATTCTCTTACTTTCTACGATCGTTATGCAGAAAATAGATTATTTTCCCAACCGATTATCTATACAGAATAAACCAATAGAAAAACGTAATAGTATTATTTATCACTCAGTATTTTGTTCTCAAATTGGCAGGGCGTACAATTACATAAAGTTGTAAGTCAATATACAGATGAATATTTCTTTTTTAAATAATATTTCAAGTATTATTTAGTCTGGAAACTGTAAATACTATGTTTTGATAGATTTTAAGCAGTATATTGCCTGTATTTCCACTTTCAGTAACGATAAATCTACTTTAAACAAAATTAACTCTTGACGATAGCAAATAAAGAAATAGTAAAGTTATCCGGAAAGATGTGCGTTCAAAAACAAAAAGGATTATTGTAAAAAGCGAACCTCTAACAAGCAAATATTAATAATTTGATGCATATCTAAACGACATCATTCTGCACCTACTTTTATATTTATGAAAATTGCTTTTATAGTAGACGTATTTCCGATTTTGTCAGAGACATTCGTAATCAATCAAGCTACAGGTTTGATCGATCGCGGACACGATGTACATATTTATGCAAGGCAGAGTGACGGTAATAAACCACATCCAGATGTAGAGAAATACAAATTAGTTGAACGCACGCGCTACTTGCCTGAAATTCCTAAAAACTACTTAGCTCGTTTTTTTGATGCTCTTCGTTTGTTTGTCAAAAACTTTTCCCAAGCTCCACTTGTTTTACTGCGTTCTCTAAATATTTTTAAATACGGTAAACGAGCAGCTTCTTTAAGATTGTTTTATTCAACTTTACCTTTTTTAGACTTACCGAAATACGATATTATTCACTGTCAATTTGGGAGACAAGCAATTTGTAGATTTGGACTTTACAGTTATGAAGGCGTAGTTTTGCGCGAGATTGGTGCAGTTCAAGGAAACTTGATAACAACTTTTCGTGGATACGATATTAGTTGGTATTTGCGTCAGTATGGCGAAAATGTCTACGATGGACTGTTTGAAAAAGGAGACTTTTTCTATACTAATTGCGAATTTTTCAGACAGCGAGTAATTCAAATCGGATGCGATGAAAATAAAATTGTCGTTCACGGTTCGGGGATAGATTGTAGTAAGTTTACATTTAAAGCCAGATATCCGGATGCTTCCGGCTTAATTCGTATAGCTACCACAGGACGTTTAATCGAAAAAAAAGGCATAGAATATGCTATTCGGGCAATTGCTGAAGTTGCGAAAGTTTATCCCAATGTTGAATTTAACATTATTGGTGATGGGGAATTAAAAGAACGTTTTATTCAAATTATTCAGGAATTAAACATTGCCGATAAAGTACATTTGAAAGGATGGAGAAATCAAAAAGAAATTATATCTATTCTTAATGAAACTCATATCTTTGTAGCACCAAGCGTTACTGCAAGCAACGGCAATCAAGACGCTCCAGTTAATACCTTAAAAGAAGCAATGGCTATGGGTTTACCAGTTATCGGCACCCTCCACGGTGGTATTCCCGAATTAGTTGAAGATGGTATTTCTGGATTTCTGGTTCCCGAACGAGATCAAAAAGCTATTGCTCAGAAATTAATTTATTTAATAGAGCATCCCGAAATTTGGCCGCAAATGGGTTTTCATGGTCGTAAAAAAGTGGAAACAAACTACGATACCAATAAACTTAACTCTGAGTTAGTAGAAATGTATAAACAGGTATCGGATAATGATTTGTATAAATTAGGGAAAGGATCTCACATTATCAAACGCCCTCAGACTATAAGTCTGGGGCTACAAAAACAAAGCCTGCCTCCGCAGGCTGAAATTAGTCCGCGCAGGCGGACTTAGTTTGTGTAGCAGTGAATTATATTCGCCAGGTATTTATATAAAATTTAATGCTACACCTCCTTCTGCAAGTCCCAAATACATTTAGAAAAACATTCCTCGTTCCCCGTTCCCCGTTCCCCTTTCTGAAAAAATATAAAAGTCGAGGTAACAAATATGAATTCCAAACCAGAAGTAACTATTATCGTTGCACCACGAGAACGTTTTAGCTATACTCGCGAATCTTTAGAAAGTATTTACGAGCATACGCAACTACCATTTAAGTTAATTTATGTTGATGGTGGTTCGCCTTCTCATATTAAGAAATATTTAAAAAATCAAGCAGCCGAAAAGCAATTTGAAGTAATTCGTACCGAACATTATCTTTCTCCCAACCACGCTAGAAATCTTGGTTTGCGTCAAGTTGATACTAAGTATGTAGTGTTTATCGATAACGATGTAGTGGTTACTCCTGGTTGGTTAAAAACTGCTGTGGATTGCGCTGAAGAAACCAATGCAACCGTGGTAAGCCCCCTCGTATGTCAATACTTACCGCTACACGAAGAAGTACATTGCGCCGGTGGTGAATCGGGAATCAAAGTAGAAACCAAAGATAACACCACTAGAAGACGGTTTATTGAAAAGATTTTCAGACAAGGAAAAAAAGTTGCAGATGTGCGTCCTAAATTGCAGCGTCAAGAAACCGGATTGGCGGAATTTCACTGCATGATGGTACGTACAGAAATTTTCGATAAAATCGGTTTGCTTGATGAAGGCTTACTAAATACCAAAGAACACGTAGATTTGTGCATTTTGGTAGCTGAAGCTGGCGGTACTATTTATTTAGAACCCGATTCCTTAGTAACTTACGTACCCGGGCCACCTTTAGAATGGTCGGATGTTGGGTATTATATGTTGCGTTGGAGCGACGGTTGGGAAATGGCTAGTTTAAAAAGATTGCGCGAAAAGTGGAATCTAACTGAAGACAAGTATTTCCAAAATAAATACAAGCGGTTGGGATGGCGCAGAAAGATGACTATCATCGATCCTATCAGCGAGAAACTCAGCTTCGGCAATCGTTTCTTATCTAAAGTAGTCGGTAAATTAGTTGGTAAAGCAGACAGATTGCTCAACAGCTACATTACCAGTAGCTACGCTCGCAAACATTTGAAAAATAATTCTAATCAAACTCCCCCCACTCAACCACCGTCTGCGGTTACAGCATCATCTCAAGGTTAATAATTGTTATCACCAGTGTAGAGACGTAATATATTACGTCTCTCGGCGCTGGGTTTCCGAAAAACTTTGAAACAAAGGGTGAAAATATTGAAAAGAAAATTGAAAAAACATAAGTATAGAAATCAACCATACGAAGCGATTTATACCCCAGAAAGTTTATTAAGACATCCTGCCAGATTATTTAAGCAAATGTGGTTCGACTTGCTAAGTTCTCGGGAACTCGCTTGGAGGTTGTTAGTAAGGGATATTAGCGCTCAATATCGTCAGTCATTCTTAGGTATCATGTGGGCTTTTATCCCGCCAATAGTCATGGCTGCCGGATTCACTCTTGCCAGTCAAGCCAAGGTGATCAATATTGGTCAAACCGATTTACCTTATCCTGCTTATGTAATGTTTAGCACCGCTTTATGGCAAACTTTTGTAGAAGCTATTAATGGCCCCGTAAAAGCGGTAACAGTAGCTAAACCGATGCTAGCAAGAGTTAACTTTCCTAGAGAAGCGTTAATCTTAGCAAAATTAGGCGAAGTTTTTTTTAACTTTGCCATCAAGTTAATTTTAATTATCGGCTTATTTATCTGGTTTCGCGTTCCCGTAAGTTGGACAATAATTTTAGCACCAGTAGCTTTAATACATTTAATTTTCTTGGGTACCTTTATCGGTGTTTTACTATCACCTTTAGGAGTTTTATATCAAGATGTATCAAAGGGGTTAACTTTATTCACGAGTTTTTGGCTGTTTCTAACTCCTGTAGTTTATCCAGTTCCTACCCAAGGAGTTTTCGGTAATATAGTGAAGCTAAATCCCGTTACTCCCTTACTCGTAACAACGCGAGAACTTGCAACCACGGGAATTATATCGGAACCCGTAGGGTTTTGGATAGTCAGTATCATTACTATAATTGGATTATTTGTAACCTGGATCGGTTTTCGTTTGGCAATGCCTTTTGTGGTTGAAAGAGTAAGTTCCTAAATTATGACAAGTTTAATAACAAAAGAAATAGATACCCAGCCTGAAGAATGTGAAGCAGTTATTTCCGTCGAAAATGTTTCTAAAAAGTTCTGTAGGGATTTAAAACGCTCTTTATTTTACGGTTTAAGAGACATAGCTTCAGAAGTTACTGGTGGTAAAAGAAAAAGCGATACTCTGCGTAAAAATGAGTTTTGGGCAATTGATAATGTTAGTTTTAAATTACATCGAGGTGAAGCGCTCGGTTTAGTAGGTTCTAATGGAGCCGGAAAAAGTACCATCTTACGAATTATTAGCGGTTTAATTAAGCCCGATACTGGAACCGTTAAAGTTAGAGGTAGAGTTGCTCCTTTGATTGCTTTAGGAGCGGGTTTTAATCCTATCTTATCGGGACGAGAAAATATTTACGCTAATATGTCAATTCTCGGTTTACCAACCG
>CAYMZW010000263.1:0-9760 GCA_964395005.1 uncultured Rivularia sp. | reverse complement strand
ATTACCAATTACCAATTACCAATTACCAATTACCAATTACCAATTACCAATGCCCTATGCCCTATGCCCTATGCCCTATGCCCAATTCCCAATAAACAATATATGATGTATAAACAAAAAAAATCCGGCTTGTTGCGAGTGTTTGTCTACGGAACCCTCAAGCCAGGTGAAGCTAATTATGATTTTTATTGTGCTTCGGAAGTTGTCGATGCTAAAAAAGCTTGGACTCGTGGCGAACTTTATGCGCTCCCACAAGGATATCCAGCAATGACGACGGGAGATGATTTAGTTTACGGATATTTACTTTCGTTTGCTAATTCAGAAATTTTGAGCAGTCTTGATGAACTTGAAGATTATCATCCTCAAAGATCGAATCGAGAAAATCTCTACAATCGAACACAGGTTGAAATATTTGATTTAGAAAATAATTCCCTTGGTTTCGCTTGGGTTTATTTAATGAGTTTCCTAATTATATTTCAATTAAAAGGCACCCCACAAACTGATGGTTGGTGGAGTGGAAAAAGGGAAAGGAGTTAGGAGTTAGGAGTTAATAGTTAGGAATTAAGAGTTAGGAGTTAGGAGTTAAAGTTCTATTAATTTTGATGGGTTTTACATTCGTAGTGCGTTAACCCACCCTATGAAAAATTCTCTAATTCTTAACCACTAACAACTAACTACTAACTACTAACAACTAACCCTTCGGGTTCGGCAGTTGCTACAACGGAGGGAACCTCCGTGCACGCCGCACTGCCTCACAACTAACTTTATAAATAGTTTAATTAATGTAATTTTCAGAATCTAAACCTAAAGGCTGCCTTTGGTTGATTGCTTCTTGAGGAAGACTTTGTGTTGCTTTGGGTATTTGTACCAACGGTTCATTCAAAGCAACCATTGGCAATGATGCCATTTCTTCTGAAGAATTTTGCTGTTTTTGTTCTAAGGGATTGCTCGCAAATCTAAATATTCCTGGTTCGTTGTTAGGAATTAGACTCGCTAACGAACCAATAACACAAGCAGCAACGGCAGCACCACCAAACATCCAAGCCTTTCTGGTACGACGGCGTAACTTTGTCATTACGCTATCAACTGTTTCTTGTATTGGTTTTTCTTGCGGTACTGGAAGATTCCGCAAACCTTGCCGCAGTGACAAAAGTCGCTTGTGCAAACTTTGGACTGAGGGATCGTTTGCCAGCCAATCTTCTACTTGCTTACGTTCGGCAGCAGTTACCTCACCATCAAGGTAAGCACTCAATAACTCGAAGCGATCGCGCTTCACCATATTCTTAGCACCCGTTAATTTATTGGTATTACGGTCGTTCCCATCCCGCAATTGTTTTCTTTTTTGCAAGCGGGAATTCTCAAAGTGATGTTCTGTATTCATCTTAACATTATTACCAATTAATACACGGGTATATACAGCGGGCAAGCGATCGAATTGACGAGAATGTTCTCCCGACGGCACACACAGAAAATGTTTCTTAACAAATAGTTAATTATCGTTACTTTTAGCTATACCGGAATATTTAAACACACGATTCGATCTTAAATCTAAACCCAGTATGCAGGTAAAAGTACATAACGGGATATTAGAGTATATTAAGGGGCTTGCGGATCGTGTGTTAATTTCGCTTATATCCACAATCCATATTATGTGAGGATGAACGCTGCAATTTAGGACTCTACATAATTTTGTAATTGAGTTTGCAGTCGGGATCTCGCTCTCGCAATTCTTGACTTAACCGTTCCTAGAGAAACGCCGGTCATTTCGGCGATTTCTTCGTATGCCAATCCTTCAATTTCTCGCAACACTATAGTGGTACGAAATACTTCGGGCAAATCTGCGATCGCCAAGCGTAGTTGCTCGTAAAATTCTCTTGTTGTCAGTTCTTCTTCGGGGCCGGGAGTATCGCCAGCGATTTCCCAATCCATTTCTCCATCGTCTAAGGTACGGGGAGCATCAAGTGATAAAGGACTAACAACTCGTTTACGTTTACGTAACTCGTCATAGAACAAATTAGTAGCAATACGACTTAACCAACCTCGGAATTTACAGGGGTCTTGCAATCGACTAATATTCCGGAAAACTCTTATCCAGACTTCCTGAGCTAAATCCGCTCTATCACCCCAATCGGGCGCTAAGTGATATAAAACTCTATCAACTTGCGATTGATAGCGACGCATTAGTTCTGCAAAGGCTGTACGTTCGGGACGCACGCCGGTCTGGCAGCGTAAAATCAGGTCGTGGTTTGAAAGTTTATCAACTTCTACTGGTGCTTCCGGCAGTCTGGCATCGAGCGTAGACCAAGATGCAGTAATCGATTGACTCATATATCTTACTGGCTTTAAATCATCCCTATCTATTAGACCTGAAGATGAGCAGTTAGTTCCCCTTAAAAGTGACGGATTTACAACTGGAACAAATATTTGACAAAATTTTCAGTAAAATCACGGGTTGATTCGAGCGAACAAAAATGGTCTATCACCTACTATCACGAGTTTTGAAGTTAGATATTGCTTGACCCTAACAAGAATTCTTGAGCGTGCCACTCTGGATAACTGCCTGTTTGTCTGGTATGTCGAAATATGTAAAGTTGTATTTTGAGATACCAAATGCCCATAGTTCGATAATGCCAGTTTTAGCAATGGCTTGTCAACAACGTATACAGAAATTTGAACAGAAATTTGAGAGCAAATCAATTTATCCTTTACTTGTAAAAACTAACTAATCACAATTGTGTATTGTGAATATAATTTTTACCTATTTATATAATGAAGGACGAATCATACTATTGATGAAGTTTCTATAAAAAATTGTGAAAAACAAGTATTACATTGAAATTTTGTTTCATACACTACAGGATTTGATAAAGTCTAAGTATAAAAGTAATTTTCGATAGTTTTATTTTCGTAGCATCTTCACTAAAATTTGAGGTGCTGTATCCGTTTTAGGGGGATAAGAACCTTCAAAATCTTGATGTGAGGGTACTTGAACTTGTACGAACATATTTAAGGAAAATGTAATGCTTGCTGCGAGCAATAATTTCTCTAACATAATTTGTCTCCCGCTTTCCTAGGTTAATGATTGGTAATTACACTGTAATAGTTCCGGATATTGACCTATACTCTGATTTTTTTTGTTGTACAAGTAATAGTAAAACCGGGATAGCCTTAGTTTGCCCGCATAGAGACGGTAAATTGATAAATAAACTTATAAGAGTTTGTAAATGTTTGATGAGAACAACAACAATTAAGATTAGTTAAAAGAAGATTTAAAAGAAGATTTGGTGTCTATGCTCCGGCTTTATTGAGGCGTAAAAATGGTACGAAATGATTATTTAGCGCGTGTAGTGATGTTGTTGTGCTTCGTTACAGCAATTTTATCTTTAACCCTTCATTGGCGAATTAGTACTTCAGCACCGAATACTGTAAAAAATTCGGATAGAGTTAGTCAGAGCGAACCCGAAGATTTTTTCGCACGACAAATTCGACGTTTTATATCTGTGGGGAAAGATGTGACTTCACATTCTGTACCGAAGTCATCATCAAAGGTACCTATATTAGCCTCTCCAGAAAAAATAACGAATAAAAGTTTAAATGCCTCTTCCAAGAAAAAAGTTATTGTTGATTTAAGCGATCGCCGAGTTTACGTATATCGCCAAAATACGGTTATCGCTAGTTATCCGATTGGTGTAGGGAAGAAAGGATGGGAAACACCTGTAGGAACTTTTGAAGTGATGCATATGCAGCAGTTCCCCGCATGGCAACATCCAATTACCGGCAAAGTCTTTGCAGCAGGACCCTTGAGTCCTTTAGGAGAACGTTGGATTGGTTTCTGGTCTGATGGGCATAACGAAATTGGTTTTCACGGTACACCGGATTCGGATTTAGTGGGAAGTCCCGTATCTCACGGTTGTTTAAGAATGCGTAATCCCGACGTTCGCTTACTCTACGAACAAATTAGTTTAGGAGTACCAGTGCAAGTGCGGAAGTAGATTAGGTCAAAGGTTAAAGGTAAGAGGTCAAAGGTTAAAGGTTAAAGGTAAGAGGTAAGAAGTTAATAATTATACATTTCGTGTTAAGGGTTCCCCTCAAGAAAAATTAATTGACCCATTACCGATTACCCATTACCCATTACCTATTACCCGTTACTACTCCTCACTCTTTTGCTCAAAGTTTGGGGCGTAAGCTTGCAGCAAGGTACTTACCTGACGTAAAACTTCGTTACCAGTGTTTTTACCAATAGCTTGACGTTCGGGGAAGAAGTCAGGGTTTTCGATGTAACGAGAAATTGCTTCTTTGACTTGTTGGGAAATAAATTCGTGAAGCTCTGTTTTTGCTCTTTGACGTTGGTAAGTGGCACCTTCCTCTGTAGTGGCATACAGAGGTGGCAGACGGTTAAGTGCATAAGCGGCTATATCCCCTACATCAAGGGATTTATCGCTAGTTGCTTCAATTTGCGCTACTCGGGCGATCGCTTCGGTTAGCACCAACTCTTCCATGACGTTAATGAATTGTTTGCGAGGTACCGCCACTACCTCACCAGTTAACAACGCCCCCATTAATCTATCAAGTGCCATGTACTCTTCTATAGAGAGTTCGGAGGCATTGTCGCAGATGCGCCCAACTTCAGCTTCCATTGTTGGTGTTAGATAACCATCATGGAGAGCCAGTTCTACAATTTTTTCAATACTCATAACACTCATTTTATTATCAACCACCAAAAGCTTGGTAGGACGGTACCAGTTTAATTTATTACTTTTACCTTATTTGTTTTACCTTATTTGGGTAAATAATACACATTTTAGTCACAAAACTAACGAAATACATCCCCTTTATTTAATTCCGTCAAACCGCCAAGGTACTGGATCTACAGCTTGTCCGTTGACATATAGACCCCAGTGTAAATGAGGACCTGTAGAAGCACCAGTGGTACCGACACCGCCAATTAGTTGACCTGGTTCAACCATGTCCCCTTCTTTAACGTTAATCCGATTCAAGTGCATATAAATGCTGGTAACTCCTTGTCCGTGGTCAATGCCAACTATATTACCGTGAACTACGAAACCTTGGGATACTGTACCTACTAAAGCAACACGCCCTGCTGCTGGTGCAATTACGGGCGAATTAGTACCACCGGCATAATCAACACCACGATGGAAATAGTTATTTGCAAATTTACCATTGTAGTAGCGACGTACACCATAGACTGTACTAATACGTGAGTTATTTGGTCTGCGGAAAGGGCCATTCCAAAATTTTTGCGGGGTAACAAGTGCTTTGAATTCTTTAACTCTATCTAGTTCAAGTTGTGTTGCTTTCACACCAGCTTTACCGGGAGGTAAGTTAATCCTTTGTATCGGAAATCTACGATTTTTAACCCATACAGCCAAGTTTCGCGTTCTTGTCCTTTCACCTGAAACTCGAATTACTTTCCTTCCGTGTTTTTGTAATGGAGTAGTAGGAATAAATGCACGATATTGATTTGCTGCAATTGGAAATACTGGGTAAGTTTTTCCGTTGCTAGTTACTTGTAAATTACCAGCATTAGAAGGATCGTCTGGAGTGACAATCACCGATATTGTGTCTCCTAATTTAGGTGACGGTGGATTTATTTCAACCTGTGCGGCTTCTGCTGCAATAGTAGCAAAAGCAATAGGGGCAGCACTAATAACACCCAGTGCTATTCTGCCAGCAAGCTTTGCTTTTACACCTTTAACAATTGAAATTAGTAGCCCCGAATCTTTTGTAGCTAAGTTGACCTCGTTATTCATATATCTATAAACACATTTATTGCTTCTGTTCAAAAACAGACTGGCTAGTTATGTGTAGTGTTTCCGACTTTCAACATTCTTACAACATTTTTTTGTTTTAACGTTAGTTTTGTTAACTTTAATACGTTTATATTCTATCTCTCAACTTGTCAAGTGTTTTGAGTATTAATTGTTTAGGGATGCAAAAAATCAGTCTTTTAATGCGCGATCGTTCTTCTTTTAGAGTAATTTGTCC
The DNA here is from genome assembly GCA_964395005.1 of uncultured Rivularia sp. Lineage (GTDB taxonomy): Bacteria > Cyanobacteriota > Cyanobacteriia > Cyanobacteriales > Nostocaceae > Rivularia. The sequence continues at coordinate 3,754 of CAYMZW010000263.1, read as the reverse complement.
GCCAGACTTTACGAAAAAGCTGGTTTCAGGCTTCTGATTTAAGCTGCCCTGGCGGCCATGTCAAATTTTCCAGCCTTTTCACAGTAGTACTAATTCCGAGCATTTTAATATAAAGATGAATGGCAATAATTATCTACAATTAATAAAAATTATCATGTTTATACGTAAATTTAATACCATTGATATTATCGATATTAGTACAAAAATATACTTAATTATGCTGATATGTATAAGCACTAATCAAGTTTAAATTTTATATATTTATATTTTCTTGAGAACCATCATATAAATAAGTGCTTGACTTAATAAATAAACCAAGCACTATAAATTAGGAATTTTCAGATGGGAGAAGAAATTAATCATGATAATAGATTTTCTATAAATAAAAATATGTTCATTATTAACCAAAAAATACCAGAGCTATCTAACACTGTTTTCTCTGAGTAAAGTTTAATTTAAAGCATTTAGTAAAGCTATTGATAACACTATTTTTATATACGTTAACAAACAGATTAAAAAAAATATTCCTGATTTTATGAAAAGGAGAAGCTATGTTGTAATTTTTTCAGAGTAAATAAAATACGCCGGAGAATGTTTTGATAAAAACACTCTTAGCCAATAATAAGCGTTCGCCCTGCGTCCGGCATACATAGATTCTACCTATGATGCTACAAAATTTAATTTAGCCGAGATGTAAATTAAATTACTTTTTTTACTTCTTCTACCCCTTGCGGTAAACATTTGTGCAATGGTAGCGTCTATATCTGTTACAGGAGTTGAACGGAATTAAAAATTATGAAACGCACGCTATCTTTACTTACTCTTTGCTCGACTTTTATTTCATTTTTAACCCCCATTACTGTTGTTGCTGCACCATCAAGAAGCCCAGATAAAACCGTAAAATGTGACATCTTGGTTGTAGGTGGTGGATTATCCGGTGTAGCTACAGCTTATGAAGGTTTACTTGCAGGAAAAGAAGTTTGTTTAACAGAAATAACTGATTGGATGGGAGGACAAATTTCCTCTCAAGGAACATCTGCACTTGATGAACGTCCTACTCAACGTCAACAACTATTTTATTCTCGCGGTTATTTGGATTTACGAAAACGGATTCGTAAAACTTACGGCGAACTAAATCCCGGTGACTGTTGGGTTTCCTATTCTTGTTTCCTTCCGCTTGACGGGCACAAAGTATTGGTTTCGATGCTTAAAGATGCTCAAAGGAAAGGTAGAGGAAAACTCAATTGGTTCCCTAATACTGTTGTTAAAGAACTCGAAACTGATAACGGTGGAAAAATAATTGATGGCGCTTATGCTATTCAACATAAACCGGCAAGTGGTGCCCCTCCACTCAATACTTTTACCTTATCTCAAACCATCGAAGATGCTTATAGCTACGAAAATTCTTCGCGTTTAAGTAAATCAATTATCCGTTTCGTTCCCAAGCAACAAAAAAGCAGTGATGCTCCTAACTGGTATGTGGTAGACGCTAGTGAAACCGGCGAAATTATTGGGCTTGCAGATGTTCCCTATCGTCTTGGTATCGATCCACGTTCTTATCTAGAGCCTTCTTCTTCGAGTGCTACAAACGATCCTTACTGCACTCAAGGCTTTACTTATACCTTTGCAATGGAGACTACGAAGGAACCTCAACAACATGAGATGCCGAGCTTTTATCCCCAATATTCTCCTTACTATAGTTATGAATTAGAGCGCTTAGCTAGCTTCGAGTTAGTACATACCTATCGTCGTATTTGGAGTCCTAAAAAGGGCGAAGCGATGAAGTTTAGAGGTATAGGATTTACTGCTCCCACCCCCGGTGATATTTCCATGCAAAACTGGACTTGGGGTAATGATTACCGTCCAGGAACTGCCCAAGACAATCTAATTTATACTCGCGGGCAGCTTCAAGCCAGCGGACAGTTAAATCCTGGTGGCTGGATGGGAGGACTAAGAACCGACGCTTTACGTAAAGGAGAGGAAATTTCCAAAGGGTATTTTTACTGGTTGGTTAGGGGAACTACGGATTCTCAACTTGGTGACGGTGTAAAGAAACTCCATCCAAATCATCGCTATCTCAAAGGTTTAAATTCTCCGATGGGAACGGCTCACGGTTTATCTAAATATCCGTATATGCGTGAAGGAAGACGTATTATTGGTCGCCCTGGTTATGCACACCCACAAGGTTTTACTATCGAAGAAATTGATGTTTCTCGCCGCGATTACACTGACGAATATTACCGCAATACTTTACCCGCAAAAATGTATCGTCGCCTCAAGGCTTCTTTGGCAGGTTTAGAAGCAACATCAGTACTTACTGGTCAGAAGCGTCCCGAAGACGTAGCCAGACGGACTCGTTCTACGGTTTTCCCTGATGCGGTAGGTATTGGACATTACGCAATTGATTTTCATCCCTGCATGACAAAAAGCCCTCCAGAAGCCCCAGGAAATACCGAACGTGAAGGTGAAAGACGCGGTGCTGGACAAGCTTATCCATTTCAAATTGCGCTGCGGGCAATGATTCCTCAAAAAATTGATAACTTACTAGTAGCTGGTAAAAGTATCGCTACAAGCCACATTGCTGCTGCTGCTTATCGCGTACATTCCTTTGAATGGTCTGCCGGAGCCGCTGCGGGAACTACAGCAGCTTTTGCACTCAAAAATAATGTCGCACCTTACGAATTAGTTGATGAATTACCCAGAATTGAACCTCAGCTAATCGAATTACAGCGCTTATTAAAACAAAACAACAACCCCACTGCTTTCCCCGATACTTCAATTTTCAATGAGAACTGGGATGATTGGAGGTAAGTAAGCAATTATCAGTTATCAATTATCAGTTCTTTTAGGCATTCTATAACGGTAGCGCTTACTCAATCGTCCGTCGGGCATTTCTGATGAAAACTTTTGCAAGATAATGGTACTTTTCAGATAATATGCTCATCAGTAGTTATTATCGTGAGTATGATAATTGATAATTGGTAACTGATAACCATTCATTGCTAACAATGCATTAAACTAATTATTTGGAATGCATTTTATGTAAATCTGTAGTAAATTTTTTATGGGAACTAAAGTATCAGCTAATTTCTATGGGATGGCTAATGCACCAACTATAGCACCCGATCGTTCGGGTCAAGTTACGCGCAAAACATATCCTAATTTTAAAGTTATTGTCCTTAACGATGACTTTAATACTTTTGGTCACGTTGCCGAATGTTTGATGAAATATATTCCCGGAATGAGTGGCGATCGCGCTTGGGAACTCACCAATCAGATACACAATGAAGGACAAGCGATTGTTTGGGTGGGGCCTCAAGAACCTGCCGAACTATATCACCAGCAACTCCGTAGGGCTGGTTTGACAATGGCTCCCCTTGAGGCAGCGTAAAAAAATGTCTAAACCCACCTCTAAATCCGGTAGACTCGTTTGGAATCATTCTACTCACATTAACGGTCTTATCCCTATCCTCGAACGTCTCTGCAACCAAGATAGTATTCAAACCATAACGCCAGGAGAAATCCGTCGTGTAAGAGGTCATTCTCCTCATATGCAATTACGAGTATCGGTTCCAATTAGAGGTGGGTTTAAAATAATCGCACGTCACGGAAAAACCGTACAAGAAGTATTTATCCTCACTACTTTAGAACAACATGAATTACAAAATGCAATTTCTATTGCGATGAAGAAATAGTTTTTGGTTGTTAGTTGTTAGTTGTTAGTTGTTAGTTGTTAGTTGTTAGTTGTTAGTTG
>CAYMZW010000262.1:0-9767 GCA_964395005.1 uncultured Rivularia sp. | reverse complement strand
GGAGTTAGGAGTTAGGAGTTGGGAGTTGGGAGTTGGGAGTTAGGAGTTAGGAGTTGGGAGTTAGGAGTTGGGAGTTGGGAGTTGGGAGTTAGGAGTTGGGAGTTAGGAGTTAGGAGTTGGGAGTTAGGAGTTGGGAGTTAGGAGTTGAGAGATTTTATTTTAGATTTTGGATTTTAACAACGGATGCGTTTATGCAGGGGTTTTGGATTAAAAATCTTTAGTTAAGAGTTGCAAATATGAAACTCAAGAGATCGCTCGCCAGAAATTTAAATTTCTCCTTGTCTCTTTATCCCCTTGTCTCCTTATCCCCTTGTCTCCCTATCCCCTTGTCCTCCTGCTTCTTCCTCTTCCCATCCCAACTATCGATACCCCTGCCAAGGTGTAACTTCGACTTTCCCACCTGGTTTAAATTCCACCTGAAATTGAGCCAAGGGTTCTTTAGTATTTGTAGTTATGGTGTTATCACCTTGGAATAATTTCGGAATGGGTGTTTGTCGAAAATTATCGTAGGCTGCTTTATTTAGAGGTTCGTAGTCGGCAATACTTCCATTCCGATCGACCGCAACTCGATATTTTAAATCTTCCTTATAAGTAGTATTGGCCCCAGCATTTTGGCTTAGAGATGCTGATAGTTTTTGATTTAGATTAGAAAGTGCTTTTTGGTCAGTAATATTTGTCCCCAAATTATCAGACTTGTTAACGTATCCCAACCAGGGACTAACTTCTAATACTCCAGTTTGTCTAAAAACTACTTTAAATTGAGCAATTGGTTCGTTGGCGATCGCACCACTCGAAGCGGGGCTGTAAAGTAATTTCGGCAAAGGAGTTTTTTCAATGGCTTCGTTGGCTTTTCCATCTACTGCTTTGTAACCAATTATCGCACCGTCGCCAGCCGTGCCTATGCGATAAACTAGGTCAGATTGCAATCCTTGACGATTTTGCCAAGCTTGATTGAGTTGTCCGTATACTTGAGTGTTTAACTTACGCAATCGCGATGCATTCTTAATTTCGGGGGCTGAACCTAGAAGTTTTTCTAAATCCCTTACTTGCTGTTGCGCTGTATTTTCCGGTGCTGTATTATTCGGAGTCGTGCTTGTCGATGGTTTATTACCATCGGTTTTAGGTTGAACGTTAGAATTACTCGAATCAACCGTTTCGGTTCTAGAGCTTGCCTCCTCTCGTGAAGCAACTGGTTCTCTAATTTCTGGTGCTGGCATTAAATTAAATGCGATCGCAGCAGCAGCTAAAGTACCAAGTCCAACAGTTGCGGGTACTGCTTGTTCGCGTAAAGCACCACCAACAGCACTATGAGGTCTAGCAACTGGTTGTAGTTCCAGCGTCAATTCTGGTAAAGTTTGAGTATCAGCAAAAAATTGATCGACCGCTTCTACCAAATCGAACAATTGTACTGAATTTAAATTAACTTCGACTGGCTGTTTGCCATTACTACCACTATTTAAATCGCTAGTTGGAACGTCAGAGAGTACTTTTAATCTGTGGCTATTACCATTAATTTTTTCCAACTGCACTAATTCCGATTCGGAGTTATGCGCTTGCGGGTTAGAAACATTACTCAAAAACTCTTGAGCATAGGCACTAACTGCTCTAACTAAACTTTCAAAAAAATCCCTACCACCCGCGAGACTTTGAGTATAGCCAGATAAAGTACATTCTGCATTTACCAAAATAGACAATTCCGGGCGCATTTCCTGAAACTGTGTAGTTTTTGAAGCGTCGCTTAAACCTTCTAAAAGTAGCGTGCAATTAGGTAAACTATATTTACGTTGAATATTCATTCGACTTCACCATCAAAAAGACTAATCCAAAAGCGCTGCATTCCGGCTGTTCCCGTACAGAAAAGTAACTGTGATAATAGATTTATAGCCAGTTCGTTTAATTTATCGTCAGAATTGAGTGCCATTAATCCAGAACGTCTTTTGTTCATGCGGCTTCTAAAATGCGCTCGGAATCGTTCTAAATAAGTAGAGAGACGTAAATTTTGTTCTAAGGGAATCTGCTTTTCAACCATTTGTTGATTTATCATTAACAATTGACGAATTACAACTGTCAATCGTCTAGCTAAATAACAAGAAATAACCACTAAAGCTTTTGCTTCCATAATGGTTAAAGGACGGCGAATATTAGCTCTACGTAAAGGATTAGTGCTACGCATCCGCCACAAATTTACTCGATCCTTAATAATAACTTTCAGATCCAATTCTTGAGCAAATGCCAAAATTGCTTCCGATCCGCCAAGATCCAAAGCTTCAATTGCGAGTAAAATAAGGTCAATTTGTTGTCTTGTTCTGCGAGGACACCCTTTTCCCTCTATTGCTGGATCGGGTAGGGTGTCCAGAATCATTGGCAACTGTTGTTCTGCCGAACTGTTTATCGGCGTTGAAGGAGCGGAAACATTCATTTATCAGTTCCTTGTAGGGCTGCTATCTTAGAAAAATAGGTAAAATTAATTAAACTATGGTAGCCAAATATTAGTATGTTGGCATATGGCAGTAATCCAACTGCCTGATATATACATTAATTACTGTTTCATATCCAAGTTTTCCGTATACCGTTCTCTCTAAGTTTTAAAGTATCCTGCGTTCATCCGTTTGCAATTTGGGTGGTGCGGTATGCCATCAATCGCCCTTAATCACGATACTGCGCGAATGGGCGATCGCAACCGGCGATAGTTGGCGTGGATGAGGGCGTGGATTATTATAAATGCGAGCCGTCTTATCTGCTGTACGTTCAATAGCTTTTGCTTTCCCGGACGCAGTTAGCTCCACTATAGCCTAAACCTTTACGGGTTCTTATTTACAGCTAACGTCAACAATTTGTTGCAATAACCATAGATATGAATATACTTATTTGTTGCATAGAAAACGGCGTATTGCGTATTAACTTTAATAGCTGCTGTTCGGTTGTCAACTTAATTATTCTGCCGCGATATGATGCATAAAGTCATTTGTAATAATACCGATCTACTAATTTTTTAACCTCCATCGCAAAAATTTCCTAGACGTTATATATTAGACCTCATATACTAAATAAACTTTAATTAGGAACTTAAAATCTAACTTTAATTTCGTTTTCTCTCGATGATTCTGAGCCGTAATATATTATCGGATGCAAAAACTATTAAATTCTTGCTGATAATCAATTGATAACCGGGCTACTGTTTCGGTTTCGGGCACTAAGATATAGGCTAAGGGTTTAATAGCACTAATAATTGTAGACTTTTCTATATTATGGATTTAAAATCTTTAATTCGCGACATTCCTGATTTCCCTAAACCCGGAATTATGTTTAGAGATATTACTACTTTGCTGCGCGATGCCCAGGGGTTAAAATACACGATTGACTTATTTACGCAAAAATGTATTGATGCTGGGATGAGTGCAGATTTTGTAGTAGGGATGGAGTCACGAGGATTCATTTTCGGGGCACCTTTGGCATATAAATTAGAAGCCGGTTTTATTCCCGTCCGTAAAAAAGGCAAATTACCAGCTAAAATTCATGCAATTGAATACGCACTAGAGTATGGTACGGATACTTTAGAAGTTCATCAGGATGCTTTGCAACCGGGGAGCCGAGTTTTAATTGCCGATGATTTAATTGCCACAGGTGGAACAGCTTGCGCGACTGCCGAACTTATTCAAAAAGTTGGCTGTGAATTAGTTGGATTTGCCTTCATCATCGAGCTACAAGAATTACAAGGCCGTAAAAAATTACCAGACGCGCCCATTATTACTCTTATGGAATATTAAAACAGTGAACAGTTAACAGTGAACAGTGAACAGTGAGCAGTGAGCAGTGAGTAGTGAGCAGTGATCAGTGAGTAGTGAGCAGTGAGTAGTAAGTAATTATTTCTCCTTGTCCCCTTGTCCCCTTGTCTCCCCCTCTTCCCCTCTTCCCCCTCTTCCTTTGACCTTTAACCTTAAATCATGGTGCTATGACTGCAACAACGTCAAAAAGCTTTTGGGAATCTAGTCGAGATTCTTTGCTGAAAATAGTAACTAGCGAAACATTTCTTTATATCGTAAAACGAATATTACAGGGGCTGCTGACGATTTTTTTAGCGTCGATAGTTTCTTTTCTGATTATTCAACTTGCTCCAGGGGAGCCTTTAGATAATCTGCGACTAAATCCTACGATTTCTCCGGAAACAATTCAGGCACAAAGAGAACAGTTTGGTCTTGATAAGCCTTGGCACATTCAATATTTTCGATGGCTGACTAGTGTGATTACCAAAGGTGATTTTGGAACGAGTTTTGTCTCTCTGCGTCCTGTAGCTTCACTAATATGGGAAAGAGTACCTGCGACTTTGCTTTTAGCTTTTACTTCCTTGATTTGCACTTGGGCGATCGCCATTCCTTTAGGAATTTTCGCTGCCGTAAAACAAAACCGTGCAACTGACAGAATTTTACAAGTAATTAGCTATGCGGGACAAGGTTTTCCCAGCTTTATTACAGCTTTATTATTGTTGTTTTTTGCTCAAATTACTGCTCCTCTGTTTCCGGTGGGAGGTATGACAAGCATTTATCACGCCGAACTTTCTCCTATAGGAAAAGCGATTGATATTCTTTGGCATATGATTTTACCCACCATAGCTTTGAGTATCACCAGTTTTGCTGGTTTGCAGCGCATTACTCGCGGTGAATTATTGGATGTATTGCGTCAAGATTACATTCAAACAGCCCGCGCTAAAGGTTTACCAGAAAATCGCGTTATTTACGTTCATGCTCTCCGCAATGCCATTAACCCGTTAATTACTTTATTAGGTTTTGAATTATCAGCTTTATTAAGTGGTTCTTTTATCGCCGAGTTTTACTTTAATTGGCCTGGATTAGGTACATTGACTTTACAAGCAGTACGCTCTCAAGATTTATATGTACTAATGGCTAGTTTGATCGTGGGAGCAGTATTGTTAATTGTTGGTAATTTAATAGCAGATTTATTGCTCAAAGTTGCCGATCCGAGGATTACTATTGGGAAATCGTGAACAATTATCAATGAATAATTATCAATGAATAATTATCAATGAACAATTAATAATTGCTATTACTTCTAACAACTAACTCCTAACAACTAACAATTATCAACTATCAACTAACTCTTTTCATGTTGTCTGAAACTTATTATTTAATTCGATCGAAAGCTGATGGCAAATATTTAGCAGCACGTCCAAATGAAGATGATGCGGCTACTTTTGTGCTGCTGTTTCGCGAAAATTTTGATGCTTTGAGCTATATCAATACTCATGCTGGCGATTTAGCAAATCGGCTTGGTGTAGAAACTATTTCAGGTACTCAATTAAAAACCGTACTTCAAAGATGGAGTTTTAATGGTGTGGGTATGGTAACAGATCCTTTATTGCCCAAAATCGAATTTTTATTGCAAAGTTAGATTGATAATTGATAATTGTTAATTGTTAATTGATATCTCGACTACCAACTTTTCAATGCGAAACTGCCCGAAGCGATGAAGGAAGCAATCCCAATATCTCGACTACCAACTTTTCAATGCGATGAACCGCACCTCTGGTGATTGCTTCGCACAGCGAACAATGACAAACACTGACAAATAAAATTTTTAAACATTTTCTTTGAAGCGAGGAAATGGAGAAGGGTAAGGAAATATCCTTATTCCCTTCCACGCTGTACAACACTTTTGAGGTTGCATCTTTACAACACATTTATTAATAGGTGTAAATCAAATTAACTCATGCAGTTGGGAGTGAGGAGTGAAGAGCCTCAAACCCTTACTCCTAATTGCTACTCCCTACTCCCTGCTCCCTTGCGGGGGCTTACAATTTTCAACGCCTCACTACTTATCTCCCATTACAAACAAATCAAAAAGACGTAGCACTGCTACGTCTCAACATCAATGATTTAGTGATTTATAGTGTTCTGAAAAAAACAAACCCAATTTAATCTAGATTTAATCCGAAATGACTAAACTACTGCTTCTTCTAAAATCAATTTAGAACGTTTAAGTCTTTCGGGTACTGGTACTGGGTAATCTCCAGTGAAACAAGCGGAACAAAAACTATTTGTATCTTGTTTGGTTTCTTCTAACATTCCTTTCCAGCTTAGATATGCCAGACTGTCTACTTCTAAGTGTTTGGCAATTTCTTTTACTGATTTGGTGGCAGCGATTAATTGATCTTGGCTATCGGTATCGATACCGTAAAAGCAAGGGTGGGTAACTGGAGGGGAAGAAATTCTCATATGTACTTCGGTTGCTCCTGCTTCGTACAAGGATTTTACTAATTTGCGGCTGGTTGTACCTCGCACGATCGAGTCATCAATAATTATCACCCTTTTTCCGGATAATACGTCTTTGAGGGGATTAAGTTTCATTCTTATACCCGATTCGCGCATTGCTTGGGTAGGCTGAATGAAGGTTCTGCCGACGTAGCGATTTTTGATTAATCCTTCTACATAAGGTATACCGGAAACTTCTGAAAAACCAATTGCAGCAGGTATTCCCGAATCTGGAACTCCGAAAACAATATCGGCATCTACATGAGATTCTTGCGCTAATCTTCGTCCTAATCTGATTCGATAGCTATATAAGCTTTCTTCGTTGACGATGCTATCGGGACGAGCAAAGTAAAACATTTCAAAGATGCAAAGTTTCCTTTCTTGCTTCTGACTCCAATGAAAAGACTCTAAACCCGATTCAGTAATCCAAACCAATTCACCTGGCTCTACGTCTCGCAAATATTTCGCGCCAATAATATCCAAAGCGCAAGTTTCTGATGCTAAAACGTAACGTGTTGGACTTCCCTCTAATGTTCCAATTACCAGGGGACGAATGCCGTTTGGATCGCGCACGCCCATTATGCCTTCACTCGAACCGATTACTAAACTAAAGGCTCCTCGACAACGATTGAAAGCCCGAATCGAAGCTTCAAACAACTGCGAACCGTCGTTTAATTCTTCGGCGATCGCCAAGGCAATCATTTCTGAATCTGTTGTGGTAGTTAGGTTACAGCTTTTTTCGAGCAGTTCGTCGCGCAACTGCTTTGTGTTGACTAAATTACCGTTGTGTGCAAGAGCTATTTCACCTAATCGAGTTTGGACTACGGCAGGTTGGGCGTTAGCTAAATGGCTAGAACCCGTTGTGGAATAACGAGTATGGCCAACACCTATATTACCTGGTAACTCATCGAGAATAGTTTCATTAAAGACTTGAGATACTAAACCCATGTCTTTGTATAGATGTATCTTTTTGCCTTTAAAAGTGGCAATCCCAGCGGATTCTTGACCTCTATGCTGGAGGGCGTACAGTCCAAAGTAAGTTAATCTGGCAACGTTTTGTCCGGGTGCATATACGCCAAAAACGCCGCAAGCTTCTTCTTGCTTGTCGGAACGTTCGTTTACATTAATTGGATTGCTATTAATTTTGGCGTATTGATCCGAAGTGACGGCTTTGGAATTTTGGGGAATCATTCTAGCTATGCTCCTGATGATGATGTCAAGGGTTCTCTTAAATTTTTTTGGAAGAAAAAACTTTAAAGCGTACCCGTCAAGCCACTGGGATTATGAAACTAAATAGTTAGCTTAAATTTAATTAATTCTTAACTATCTATTTACCAGAGTACAGTATTTATGCTCAGCGATACTAATTGCAAATTGCCAGTTATTTAATTGTCAGCTATGAGTTTAACTGCTGATGCAGGGCTAAACGTCTTTTAATTGCGTGATGATAGCGATTGCTTACATCCTGTATTGTAACGTTTATTAAACTTTTATTATCGGTGGTTAAGACCCCCAATCCTGTGTGAAAATTTCCGACACTGCCAATTTTTTGCCAATAGTCGTTTAATTGTTCCTGTAAGTAGGATTCCCAAATTTGTTGTTGTGCTAACGCAATTGAAACAATAATTCTTGCTCCCCCTTCTCCAAAAAGTACTTCATCCCATCTTTGAGAACTGTTTACTGGTAACTGCAAATTAATCTGGGCACCGAGACTACTATTGATACAGCATTCGGCAAGAGCAACAGTAATTCCACCCTCAGCACAATCATGAGCCGAGCGCACCCAACCTTGGCGAATTCCTTCACGGCAAGCTTGTTGTACGCGACGCTCCAAGTCGAAATCAACCGACGGAGGTTGTCCAGCAACAGTATCGTGGATGGTAGCTAAATACTCCGAACCACCCAGTTCGATTTTGGATTGTTTTTGCGAAGCTTGTTGATTTTTATCAGAAAAATTTTGATTTATGGATTGAATTGGTAAACCCAGGAGATAAATTATATCGCCTTCTGATTGCCAAGCCTGAGAGCAAATCTTTGTTAAATCGGGAATTAATCCTACCATTCCGACAACGGGAGTCGGATAAATTGGTTTTGGATTGCCTTGGGCATCAAAAGTTTCGTTGTAAAGAGAGACATTTCCGCCAGTTACTGGAGTCGATAATTCTTGACAACCTTCTGCTAATCCCCGACAAGCTTCCGATAGCTGCCAGTAACCAATGGGTTTTTCTGGACTGCCAAAATTAAGGTTATCCGTCACAGCTAAAGGTTCGGCACCCACACAGCTAAGATTGCGTGCTGCTTCAGCTACAACAGCTTTTGCACCTTCATAAGGATTGAGATAAACATAACGAGAATTGCAGTCAACAGTTGCAGCAACTCCGGGATGGGCATTGGGCATTGGGGATGGGGCATTGGAATCTTCTCTCCCCCTTCGGGTTGCGCCACTTGCTACAACGGAGGGAACCTCCGCAACGCAGTGGCTTACCATCTCCTTGTCTCCTTGTCCCCTTGTCCCCCCATCCTCCCCAACAGGGCGTAACCGAACGATCGCCGCATCCGCACCACCAGGTAAAACTACGGTGTTGTTCTGCACTTGATGGTCGTATTGACGATAAACCCAACTTTTGGAAGCGATGGTGGGAGTGTCAAGTAAAGTTAACAGAATATCGTTCCAGGTTTGTAATTTTCCTTTTATTTCAATACCTTCATGAGTGCAAGCTGGTAATTTTTCTGATGTCCACTCCCAAGCTTTGCGGGCATATTCTGGGGGTTCGGGTAGTAATTCTCGGTTATAAATTGGGGTATTTTCTGCTAAAGCTGTGGCGGGTATTTCTGCTGCAATTTTTCCTTGGTAAAGAATCCGTACAATGGGTTCTTCTATAACTTTTCCTGCGACTACTGCATTTAATCCCCAACGCACGAAAATATCTATTAATTCTTGTTCTCTACCTTTTTGAGCAACAAACAGCATTCTCTCTTGAGATTCGCTGAGTAGATATTCGTAGGGAATCATTCCGGTTTCGCGGTTGGGAATTTTATCTAAATCGAATTCCACACCGACACCACCATTTGCAGCCATTTCGGAAGTGGAACAGGTAATTCCTGCCGCACCCATATCTTGGGCTGCTACTACGGCTCCTGTTTTAAAGGCTTCTAAACAAGCTTCAATTAAAGATTTTTCTAAAAATGGGTCGCCAACCTGTACTGCTGGACGGTTATCAACCGATTCGTCGGTTAATTCCGCGCTGGCAAAACTCGCACCTCCCATACCGTCGCGCCCGGTAGTAGAGCCTACATAAAGCACTGGATTGCCAATTCCCGATGCCCCAGATTTAACAATTTCCGGCGTTTCCATTAAACCCAACGCCATCACGTTTACCAAAGGATTGCCAGAGTAAGCAGAGTCAAAATAAACTTCACCGCCAACAGTAGGAACGCCCACGCAGTTACCGTAATGAGCGATTCCCGCTACCACACCGCTAAATAATCTTTGGGTTTTGG
>CAYMZW010000261.1:0-9813 GCA_964395005.1 uncultured Rivularia sp. | reverse complement strand
TCCGGACAAATGCAGCTACCTTTCGTATTGCAGTCAGCAGAAACCATGAAAGCAGCGGTGGCATTTTTAGAACCGCACATGGAAAAAACGGAAGGTGAAGTAGATAATGCCAAAGGAACCTTTGTTATCGCTACCGTAAAAGGTGACGTTCACGACATTGGTAAAAACCTAGTGGACATTATTTTATCCAACAACGGTTATCGGGTAATTAACTTAGGCATAAAACAGCCAGTAGAAAATATTATCCAAGCCTACGAAGAACATAAACCCGATTGCATAGCCATGAGTGGTTTGTTGGTGAAATCAACGGCATTTATGAAAGATAACTTAGAAACCTTTAACGAAAAAGGAATCACCGTTCCTGTAATTTTGGGTGGTGCAGCATTGACTCCCAAATTCGTTAACGACGACTGTCAAAACACCTACAAAGGTAAAGTTATCTACGGTAAAGATGCATTTTCCGACCTGCATTTCATGGACAAATTAATGCCAGCAAAATCTGGTAATGATTGGGATGATTTCAAAGGTTTCTTGGGTGAATTTGCAGAAGAAGAACATTCGCAAAACGGCAACGGAAACGGACATAAACCAGCAGAAGAAACCGTAGAAAAGAAACCCGAAGAACCACAAATAATAGACACCAAACGTTCCGAAGCAGTCGATATCGATACCGAACGTCCCACACCACCATTTTGGGGAACCAAATTATTGCAAGGAGAAGATATTCCCCTTGAAGAACTATTTTGGTACTTGGATTTACAAGCATTAATCGCCGGACAATGGCAATTTAGAAAACCCAAAGACCAGACAAAAGAAGAATATCAGGCTTTCTTAGCAGAGAAAGTGTATCCAATTCTAGAAACCTGGAAAAAACGGGTAATAGAAGAAAACTTGTTGCATCCCCAAGTAATTTATGGTTACTTCCCCACACAAGCAGAAGGAAATACCTTAAATATCTACAACCCCGAAAACCATTCCGAAAAAGTCACCGAATTTGAATTCCCCCGTCAAAAATCATTGCGTCGCTTGTGTATAGCAGACTTCTTTGCTCCTAAAGAAACCGGAGTAATTGATGTCTTCCCCATGCAAGCGGTGACAGTCGGTGAAATTGCTACTGAATTTGCTCAAAAGCTATTTTCCAACAACGAATACACAGATTATCTGTACTTCCACGGAATAGCAGTGCAAATGGCAGAAGCTTTAGCTGAGTGGACGCACGCCCGAATCCGCCGCGAACTAGGCTTTGCAGACCAAGACCCCGATAACATTCGGGATATGTTAGCGCAAAGGTATCGCGGTTCAAGATATAGCTTTGGATACCCAGCTTGCCCGAATATTCCAGATCAGTACAAGCAATTAGACTTGTTAAAAACTGACAGAATTAACTTGTTTATGGACGAAAGCGAGCAGATTTATCCAGAGCAAAGTACCACAGCGATTATTACCTATCATCCTGTAGCTAAATACTTTAGCGCGTAACTCAAACTCCCCTCTCCTTAATAAGGAGAGGGGTTGGGGGTGAGGTTTCGAGCAATGTAGCAAGGAGAGCAGAATTCCTAGAAATGAAATTTTGAATGTAGCAAGGAAGAATTTGGGAGTAAGAATTCTCCCCTCTCCTTACTAAGGAGAGGGGCTGGGGGTGAGGTAATTTAACGGATGTCAAAAACCAATCAATGTAATTAGGCTGATATTAATTAAAAGCCCATTAATATCAGCCTAATCATCAAAATGACCAAAGTTTATAACAAAAACTCCGAAAAAGAAAAACGGCGTAAATTACGTCAAGATATAGTAAAAGCAGAAAAGATAATTTGGGACAAAATAAGAAATAGACAAATTGAAGATTGTAAATTTCGCAGACAATATAGTGTAGATAAATTTGTCATTGATTTTTATAATCCTATATTAAAGCTAGCGATAGAAATAGATGGTGAAAGTCATTTTTACGATGGTGCTGCTGAATATGATAGAGAAAGACAAAGTTATATTGAATCGTTAGGAATTAAATTTATTCGGTTTACGAATAATGATGTGTACGATAATTTGGATGGTGTTTTAGAAAGTATTGCGTTGAAGGTGAGAGAACTGAGGGGTTGAGGTTGTTTCTTAGAATTCAAAGTGAAAACCTCACCCCTAACCCCTCTCCTTATTAAGGAGAGGGGGAAAAGAATAAAATGGCAAATATAGAGCATTTTCGACAATCAATTCAAACAATTTAACTAAACACGGTAGCCCAAAACCGAAGTATGAAGATGTAGAAAAAGAATTGATTTTTGATACAATACACGACCATTATCAGTTGATGTATGTTGGTTGGAATGGCTTAAAGCGGGTTTACCATAGCATGATGCATTTTGATATTAAAGATGGAAAAATCTGGATTCAGCAAAATATGACTGATGTCGATTTAGCGCAAGAATTGTTAGATTTGGGAGTTGAGAAAGAAGATATTGTATTAGGGTTACAGCCACCTTATAAGCGTCCTTATACAGGATTTGGTGTTGCTTAAATTTAAAATTATTGATTAAATTTTATCAATTTCCAATCTATTTCTGGTAGCGATGCTGGAAGTTATCTCTAATCAAATCTAACGAATGCCAAGCAATTCTTATACCATTAGTAAGTGCTGCTCCAAGGTTATTACCTCCTGCATCATATATTTCCAACCATCCATGATTACCATCTGAAATCGCATAAGTCGTGAAGATTCTTTATCTGTCGATAGTCACTACAAATGTAATAACAGATCCAGAATCTGTTTCTCTAAACACTTGCTGATAAAAGCGATAAGATTTTGCAAAAGTTTGGGGATATGTTGGTTTACTTTCTCCTAACTGCAATTCCATTAGAAATATATGAACATCTTCAAGATTAAATTTAGTTTTTAAACTATAAGCACATTCTTCAAGATAAGCTTCTTCCTCGCTACATTCTTCTAAACCACTAACTTCAAAATCCCAAGTTTGAGAAGGATAAAGGGATTTCGCATCAATTAACTCTCCTTCGTCATACACTTCTGTATAATTTTGAGAATAAAACAGCTTAATTTTTTTAATAAAGTTATTCATGGTAGATTCTTATTTATATTTTATTTAACTAGTATTCCCAGTTTGAAACTATAAATATAGCGGTTATTAGTTGGGTGCAATACAGCTTCAACCTTGCTTTTTCCCCTCTCCTTGATAAGGAGAGGGGTGCCCGGAGGGCGGGGGGAGGTAATAGTGTATGACACGAGACTGAAATTCGCTATATATATGCTTATAAAAATTCATCCCTTCTTCAATGCCTAACCAAAAATCAAAAACTTTTTCCAAAATAAAATTTATAAAACGAATGATAACAACCATTATCCTCATCTACCTAACCTTCGCAATCATCATCTATTCCCAAGTCGAAAAACTAATCTTCCTTCCCCCACCTTCCACCTATCAAGACACTGAAGAAATAATCAAACTAACTAGCGAAGACGGAACCAAACTTTCCGCAATTCACCTATTAAACCCCGACGCTAAATACACAATCCTTTACTCTCATGGAAACGCATCCGATTTGGGTATGATTAAACCCAAATTAGAACAATTAAAAGATATTGGTTTCAGCGTCTTAAGTTACGATTATCGCGGTTATGGAACTAGCGAGGGAAAACCATCTGAAAAAAACGCTTATAAAGATATTGATACGGCTTACAATTATTTAACTCAAAAACTAAACATACCACCCCAGCAAATAATACCTTTTGGATGTTCCCTTGGCGGAGGTTCGGTAATTGATTTAGCAGCGAGAAAACCCGTTGCTGGCTTAATTACCGAAAGCACTTTTACATCTATATTTAAAGTTAAAGTACCTATCAAAATTTTACCTTTTGACAAATTCGACAACTTGAAAAAAATTTCAAAAGTAAAATGCCCTATATTAATAATGCATGGGAAACTTGATGAAGTTGTTCCCTTTGATCACGGCAAACAATTATTTAATCAAGCACCTTCACCAAAACTCTCCTTATGGATTGAAGATGCTAAACACAATAACTTTTCATATGTAGCAGGAGAAAGATATGCAAAAATTTTAAAAGAATTTATCGAACTAGTTGATAATCATAATTCGTCCCCCTCTCCTTGATAAGGAGAGGGGCTAGGGGTGAGGTTTCACAAGTACGATAAAACGCTAATTTAAACTAACAAAATTCCATGCCAGAAGGACCTGAAATAAAAATAGCTGCCGATAAAATCAAAGCTGCCGTCACTCACTCCCCCGTAGAAGAAATATTCTTCGCATTTGAACATCTCAAACCCTACGAATCACAACTAAAAAACCACTGCATCACAACTGTAGACACAAAAGGTAAAGCGATGTTGATTCACTTCGATAACGAACTTACTATTTACAGTCACAATCAACTTTACGGTAAATGGATGGTGCGTAAAGCTTACGATTATCCAAAAACTAACCGTCAGCTACGTTTAGCAATTCATAATCATCAAAATTCAGCTTTACTATATAGTGCTTCCGATATCGAAGTTTTAGATAAAGACGAATTAGCGCTTCATCCTTTTCTCAATCGTCTTGGCCCCGATATTTTAGATCAAACACTTAATGTAAAACAAATAATTAATAGATTACAGGATAAAAAGTTTTTAAAAAAACGCTTTGCTACCTTATTTTTAGACCAAAGTTTTCTTGCGGGGAACGGTAATTATCTACGCAGCGAAGTGTTGTTTGTTGCAAAAATACACCCTTTTTTACGTCCAATAGATTGCAATAAAAAACAATTAGAACAACTTGCTCAAGCCGCGCTTACCGTTCCCAGACAATCCTATGAAACTAAAGGTATTACCAATAATCTCGAATTAGCTGCTGAATTAAAATCAAAAGGATATAAGCGGCAAGAATACCGGCATTGGGTATTTGGACGCGAATCGAAACCCTGCTATATTTGCAGTGCTTCTATCATCAAAGAGATTACTGGCGGAAGACGATATTATTATTGTCCGCAATGTCAAAAACAGTAATGATTTCATTCAATTATTAATTAGTATTATTCATTGCTTCTATCAATTTATTATTGTTCGTAAATAGGGTTTTTAAATTCTCATCAACTACAAAAAAAATCTGTTAAATCAAAAATCTCTTTATTAACAAGCGAGCGATTAAATTCTGAGCATTACGAGCAAAATGTTAATATTCTTAATATAATTAGCCATTCAAACACCCTTTAGCGATGATTTCATAATTAAACTGTTTTAAAAAATTTAATTGTTCCTTGTTTACAAATGTTTAATCAAAAATGGTTGTACACGCTCAGGTTTGAATAAATTTTTGTAAAATAAATTAATGTAAATATAGATTAATAAAAGTTGTAAAGTTGTCCTCCGCTGATTCGTAGTGTTAATAACAAAAAACGAATTATAAATTAAAAAGTTTATTCAAAATCTCATTTTAGGTTCTAAAATTGCCCTATAGAATCGTAAATTCTTAAAATATATCAAGTAATAACTCAATATATTAAGTTTTTTATAACACTTGTATCTTGATGTCCCTTAATACCGGACGTTGCTGTTTAAATTGTGTATGCTGAAAACAACCAATCAAATTTTCATGAAATAGAGGTCTATGACTCCTAAAATTATGCGTCAAGTTTGGTCTGTAGTTGAAACAACTCAAACCAAAACGCTGTTACATATGGATGATGCAAGCTTGGTTAAGTTGTTGGTAAAACAAACAACAAACCAAGCATCGCTAGATTGTCACGAAGCCGATTTTCTTGGCGATTATATCCAATCCCGACTTCCTCTTATCCGCGATATAGCTCATGAACGCCAATTCAATTTACAATCAACGTTCAATTGATGAACAATTCGTTCAAATATCATCGCTTCTCAATCGAAAGCAAAAAAATATAGCTTTTGACAAAAAACGCACGCTACAAAGAGCGAAAAAATTAGCGATTATGATAATGGTAAATATCCTTCCACCAAACAATCAGATCCTACAATTCTCATCTCTACACGTTCCAAAGCTAGCGCTTGAGTCATTGTAGTAAAACCTAAATCTCCTACTGGAGTGGGAGCATTACTCCCACCAATAATTTTTGGAGCGATAAATGCTAATACTTTTTGTATTGCTCCGCTAGCGATCGCACTAGCAGCAAGAATTCCTCCACATTCCCACAGTACGTTACAAAAACCTAAGTCATATAAATAAGCCATTGCTGTTTCGGGTGTAAGTGGTGATAATTCCACCACTTTTACGCCTTGTTTGTGTAAATTTTCTTGTAAATCCTGATTAGCTCCAGTTTCTGTTAATACAAGGGTTGGTGATTCTTTGGTTTGCCACAAATGTGCTTCTTGAGGCAAATTTAAAGTACGACTCATTACAACTCGCAGGGGATTGTGCGCTCCTGGTAAACGAGAAGTTAAGCGGGGATTATCTCGACGTACTGTATTACCACCAACAACAACAGCATCGCATCGGGCGCGTAATTCTCTAACTGCAATGCGGGCATCTTCATTTGTTACCCAAGCACTATGACCAGTTGTAGTAGCAATTTTACCATCCAAAGTCATAGCGTATTTCAAAATACCCAAAGGCTTTTTATAGAGAATCCGATGAATAAATCCTTCATTTAGCTTCCGACAATCTGCTTCTTCCACTCCCGAAATTACTTCTATTCCAGCTTCTTGCAAACGCTTGATTCCACCTCCGGCAACTAATGGATTTGGATCTACCATACCCACCACAGCTTTTGCCAATCCTGCGGCTACTACAGCCTCCGAGCAGGGGGGAGTACGTCCATGATGATTACAAGGCTCCAAACTTACATAGATCGTTGCTCCACGGGCATTTTCTCCGGCAGCTTTGAGTGCAAAAACTTCCGCATGAGGTTCTCCAGCGCGAGGATGAAAACCTTCCCCGATAATTTTGCCATCCTTGACAACTACCGCTCCTACCATCGGATTTGGTGAAGTACGCCCCAAACCACGACGAGCCAATTCCAAACAGCGCTGCATCATCCTTCTGTCGAAATCACTTCCTACTGCTTCAACCGGCGATCGCGAATGCAATGGCGATTCAAATTCCGAAGCTTTTTGCTTCCCGATATTAGATATTAAATTATCTGCACTATGGTTGGCAGGAGAATTGTTCATAATAAATCAGTATTTTTGCGATAGAATAGCCTATTTGCCGTCGTATGGCGGAAAACGTGCTTCATTCAATTCGGTAAGAGGAATTGATGCAACCCCTATAAAAGGCTGCAAGATAAAAACTCCACTTAGCTTCTTGCATCCATATTGCCAGAGCCAGCATAATAAATTCCAAAAAAATTTATCCCCACAAAATAAAGAGGAAGGAATCGCAGCTTTATGGCTGTTTAATTCCTTCCTCCTTTGGGAGACAAGGAGACAAGGAGACAAGGAGACAAGGAGAAATTTAAACTCCCAACTCCCAACTCCCAACTCCTAACTCCTAACTCTTAACTCCCAACTCCCTACTCCCAACTCCCAACTCCCAACTCCTAACTCCTAACTCTTAACTCCCTACTCCTAAGATATTTGCTCCGCCAACTTCAACTGCTGCCACCAACGATTTAAAGGATAATAAACTACAGGTGCCCAAAGGCTGCTGAGAATAGCAGAAGCTAGAGTCACCTTTTTGTAATGTGTCCAAATCACATCTGAACTAGCAGTGCCCGCTGCAATCAACTGCAAAGCGAAAATGGTATCCGACAACATAGCCATCACGAACACTATTAAGGCAATAGAAATAAAATCTTCTTGGATAAAACGCTGTTTTTGAAATAAACCTACTAAAAAACCAACTATACCCAAACTTATAGCGTGAGTTGGGTGGGGTGCTGTCATGGCATCTTGAAGCAAGCCCAAAACGATACCGGCTAAAGCACCTTGCAAAGCCGAACGGTTGACACTCCAAGCCACAACCCAAATTAATAGCCAGTTAGCTCCAATTCCCAATAATTCCATGCCGGGAAAACGATTGGGTAATAGAAATAAACATAACAATACAGACGCAGCAATTATTCCCCAATCGGTCATTTGACGAGCGCGGGGATGCCAGCGAGAAAGAGGTTTGATGGGCTTCTTCGCTCTTTTTGGTTTTCGGGATGGAGGTAGCCCGCTCGTTTGTTTATTTTTTGGTTTATTTGTCGTTCTTTTTGGTTTTCGGGATGGGGGTAAACCGCTCGTTTGTTTCTTTCTCTGTTTCTCCCGGAATTTGGGAATTTTCATTTCCTTGTAGCCTTGCCTAACCGTAATTTATATTTATTTTTTTGTATCTTTTTGAGGTGCCGGATTTGCTGGCTTAGGATTAACAGTTACCCAGTCAAGAGAGCGAATCGGCGGAAAAAGTTCTATTGTCGCTACTGATGCGGGAAGTCTCTTTAAATCTAATGATTTGATTTTTCCTATAGGTACACCTGAAGGAAACTTAGAACTGTAAGTTGATGTCGAAACCACATCTCCAGCTTTTACATTTGGCACTTTTTCGTAAAATTCCAACACCGCATCAGCAGAGCCATCTCCTCTTAAAATACCTTTAGCTCCAGTGCGGCTGATATTTACACCTACTTGCGAATTCATATCGCTAATCAACAACACGCGGCTGGTATTGGGAGTTACGCTATCTATTAATCCCACCAAACCACCTTCAGCCTTAACTACATAACCTTTCTTTATTCCTTTAAGGCTACCGCGATTTAAAGTTACCTGTTGCCACCAATTGTCTGCACTACGCCCAACCACGCGAGCCGGAATAGTAGGTGCATTTTTTGGTTCTTTTTCTACATACTTTAATAAAGCCTTGATATTCTTATTCTGGCTTTCTAATTCAACTATCCGAGCTTGCAATTCCTGTACCTTAGCATCCTTGAGATACTGTTCTCGATCGGGTTGGCTTTGGAATACCTCAAACGGACGAGCAATACCATCGTAAAACTCAACTAAAACCTCACCATGAGTTTGTCGAATTACCAAAGCACCACTAACAACTATTCCCAATAACCCTAACTGTAAACCTAAACGCTCCCACCAACGACGTGCAGTAAACATATAAACCTTTGTATAACAAATAGTTGTCTTAATATCGTTAATATTTTTAATATTAAAGATATTGGATTCTATGTAGAACCCAATAACTTAGATAAACATTTCAGAACCTACATATTTCGAGAACGTGCGCTGAATACTCGTTCCAATTGCTTGAAATTTTCTAATACGCGCCCAGTACCCAAAACCACACAGCTTAAAGGATCGGCGGCAACGTGCGTTACAATGCCCGTTTCATGACTAATTAAAGTATCTATACCCTTGAGCAAAGCACCACCACCAGCAAGCATAATCCCCCGATCGATAATATCTGCTGCTAATTCAGGAGGTGTGCGCTCTAAAGTCCGCTTCACTGCTTCAATAATAACTGAAAGCGGTTCGGCCATACTTTCACGGATTTCGGGCCCTTTAATTGTTACAGTTCTTGGCAAACCAGAAAGTAGATGCAAGCCTCGAACTTCCATGAATGCTTCTTCATCATCATGAGTAGGATAGGCAGAACCGATACGAATCTTAATATCTTCTGCTGTCCGTTCCCCAATTACCAGGTTATGAACTTTCTTCATATACCCAACGATTGATTCGGTTAATTCATCTCCAGCAATCCGCACTGATTCGCTCAGTACAGTACCTTGGAGACTCAATACTGCAACTTCAGTGGTACCACCACCGATATCAATAATCATATTACCAGTAGGCTCGGCTACCGGCAGTCCCGCCCCAATAGCTGCTGCGACAGGTTCATCGATTAAAT
>CAYMZW010000260.1:0-9820 GCA_964395005.1 uncultured Rivularia sp. | reverse complement strand
GCGCTGGGAGAAAGATGCTATTTCCTCAAATAACCGTATTAAATCCAAAATCCCTTATTAACATCTAGAATCCAAAATTGATATGACGAGTATATCTGCTACACAAACCGATTTGCATCAGTACCGCCAACAATTCCCAGCTTTAGGAAATAAAGCTTATTATAATTTTGGAGGTCAAGGGCCAATGCCAACTTCTGCGATGAATGCCGTAATTCAAGCCCAAGACGATATTCAAAGAATAGGCCCTTTTGGTAATGAAATTAACGCTTGGCTAATTCAACAAACCTCAGCCACAAGAGTCGCAATTGCAACTGAATTAAATGTACCATCAGAAACCATCACTCTTACCGAAGATGTAACAGTTGGTTGCAATATTGCCATGTGGGGCATTGAGTGGAAAGCAGGCGACCATATACTTCTCACAGATTGCGAGCATCCTGGAATTATTGCTACAGCCGAGGAAATAGCACGCAGGTTTTCCGTGGAAGTTAGTACTTGTCCAATAATGGCAACTTTAAATGATGGCGATCCTGTAGCAATTATTGCTCAACATTTGCGACCTAGTACCCGTATGGTAGTGTTAAGCCACGTACTGTGGAATACAGGACAGGTTTTACCTTTACAGGAAATAGCACAAGCTTGTAGAAACAATAATACAAAATTAATGGTAGACGCAGCACAATCAGTGGGATTATTGCCATTAAATCTGAGTGAATTAGGAGTTGATTTTTACGCTTTTACAGGTCACAAATGGTTGTGCGGTCCTCCCGGCGTAGGCGGTTTATACGTGCGTCCCCAAGCCCGAGAAAGTCTTTATCCTACCTTTGTAGGTTGGCGTAGTGTAGTCACCGATAGTAAAGCTAAACCAGTAAAATGGCAAGAAAGTGGAGAAAGATATGAAATTGCAACTTCCGCTTATCCTTTTTATATTGGTTTAACCGAAGCAATTTCAGTGCATCAAAAGTGGGGAACATCGCAAAAACGTTACGAACAAATTTGTCGTAATAGCGAATACCTATGGCAGAAATTAATGGCAGTGCCAGGTATAAAATGCTTGAAAAATTCTCCCCCTGAATCCGGTTTAGTCTCTTTTAAATTAGAAAGCAGTCAATCTAAAACCAGTATAGAATTAGTCAAATTCTTAGAATCAAAAAAAATATTTACCCGAACAATAGCAGATCCCGATTGTGTCCGCGCTTGCGTCCATTACTTCACTTTAGAATCAGAAATGGATCGGTTGGTTGAGGAGATTCAGGGGTTTTGTAATTAGGGGATTGGGGATTGGGCATTGGGCATTGGGCATTGGGGAAGAGAGGGAGTAGATCATTTACTAATGGTTAGCGATCTATTTCATAAATTTTGACTGGTTGGTTTTCTCGGTATTTGGGAGACGTTATGTATAACATCTTTACAAGCCATGATAATTAATGTGATGGAATACTAGTGTTTTGTCCCATTAATTTTGATGACTTATTTCCCAGTCATATTTATATGACTTTAGCTATTAGAGTGGGGTTTGCAACCCCAGTCGGGTTACTCGTTGGTTTTCTCGGTATTTGGGAGACGTTATGTATAACGTCTCTACAAGCCATGATAATTAATGTGATGGAATGCTAGTTTCTAACTCCTAATTCCTAACTCCTAACTCCTAATTCCTAACTCCTAACTTTTTATCCTTAATCTAAAATCCAAAATGCAACGTCCTATTATATATATTGCGATTACTAATCACGGTTTCGGACATGCGACTCGTACTGCTGCGGTGGCGGCAACTATTCAAGAAAAGTGTCCGGAAGCGTTGTTGATTATGGTGACAACTGCACCGCGTTGGTTGTTGGAATCTTATATCAAAGGTGATTTTATTCATCGCCCCCGTGCTTACGATTTGGGGGTGATACAGGCTGATAGTTTGAAGATGGATAAATCGGCTACTTTAGAAAAATTATTAGAAATTAAAAAAAATCAACATTCTATTGTTGCTTCTGAAGTTGATTTTATTAGTCAAAATCGCGTTGATTTAATTTTGGCGGATATTCCGTTTTTGGCTGCTGAAATTGGTAAAGCTGCTAATGTTCCTTGTTGGATGATTAGTAATTTTGGTTGGGATTTTATTTACCGAAGTTGGGGCGGTGAGTTTATTGACATTGCCGACTGGATTGGCGAATGCTATGGAAAGTGCGATCGCCTTTTTCGTCTTCCTTTCCACGAACCGATGCAGGCATTCGATAATATAAAAAATATAACTGATGTGGGTTTAATTGGTGGTTCTCCTTTTATCGATGCAGAAGAAATAAAATCTAAGTACGAGATAAACACACCCCGCGAAAAGACTATATTACTTACCTTTGGCGGTTTGGGTTTACAGCAAATACCTTACCAAAATTTAGTTAATTTTCCAGACTGGCAATTTATCACCTTCGATAAATCGGCACCAGATTTACCAAACTTAATCAAAATTGAAGATAAAAGAATTCGTCCCGTTGATTTTATGCAAATTTGCGGGAGAGTCGTTTCTAAACCAGGGTTCGGTACTTTTGCGGAAGCTACTAAATTAGGAGTGCCGATTGTTTCAATTACTAGAGACAACTTTGCAGAAGCAGCTTTTCTGATAGAAGGCATATCTAATTACAACTATCATCTAATTCTTACTCCCGATGAATTATTTGAAAGTTCTTGGGAGTTTCTCAAACAGCCATTACAACCACCGCGCTGCAAAGACAAGATTGCCATTGACGGAAATGAAGTCATCGCCAAAACGGTAGTGGATTTTTTTGAGAATTAGTTAAATCATATCTTCCACCATCTGAAATGTAGAGACGTGATATATCACGTCTCTACAATCGTAACTGCCTAAATTTTATTGTTGTTCCATCGCCTTGGCAGTTTTATCTTTATCCAATTTCAAAACTAATACTCCTAAAGGAGGTAGACATAAATCCAAGGAGTGTTGTTGATTATGCATTGACCAGCTATCAGTCCATTTACCGCCTAAATTACCCATGTTGCTACCGCCATATTCTCGGGCATCGCTATTAAATAATTCGGTATAAAATCCGGCTTCGGGTACGCCGATACGATAATGAGAATGGGGTTGTGGAGTGAAATTACAAACTGCAACCACAAAGCCATCTGAATTTTTATCGCGACGGATAAATGAAACTACGCTGTGACGATTATCACTACAGTCAATCCACTCGAATCCAGGTTCTTCAAAGTCTTGAGTGTATAAAGCGGGTTCGTTACGGTAAAGCTTATTTAAGTTTTGGAAGAATGTTTTTAACTGTTGATGTGGCTCATACTGCATCAAGCCCCATTCCAAATCTGCCCAAGCATTCCATTCACTCCATTGCCCAAATTCCATGCTCATAAACATGGTTTTTTTACCGGGATGAGTAAACATATAAGCAAACAAACAACGCACGTTTGCTAGTTTTTGCCAGCTATCTCCTGGCATTTTACCGATGATATTACTCTTACCATGCACTACTTCGTCATGGGAGAGCGCTAACATGAAGTTTTCGCTGTGGTGATACCACATACTAAACGTAAGGTTGTTTTGATGAAACTGACGGAACCAGGGGTCCATACTGAAATAATCCAGCATATCGTGCATCCAACCCATGTTCCATTTCAAGTTAAAGCCTAAGCCGCCGGTGTATGTCGGCCAAGATACCATCGGCCATGATGTGGATTCTTCGGCAATCGAAAGCGAACCTGGAAAGTAACTAAATATCAGGTGATTTACACTGCGGATAAATTCTACTGCTTCTAAGTTTTCCCTACCGCCATATTCGTTTGCAACCCATTCCCCCGGTTCGCGACAGTAATCAAGATAAAGCATTGAAGCCACCGCATCAACGCGAATGCCATCAATATGGTATTTATCAAACCAAAATAAAGCATTCGATGTGAGGAAATTACGCACTTCATGGCGCGAATAATTAAATACTACAGTCCCCCACCCTTTGTGTTCGCCTTTACGAGGATCTGAATGTTCGTAAAGATGAGTGCCGTCAAAGAAAGCTAAACCGTGTCCGTCTTTGGGAAAGTGACCGGGAACCCAATCAACAATTACGCCAAGGTCGTTTCTGTGACATTCATCCACAAAGTACATAAAGTCTTCAGGATTACCAAAACGGGAAGTGGGAGCGTAATAACCAGTTACTTGATATCCCCAAGAGCCATCAAAAGGATGTTCGGCAATCGGCAGAATTTCAATATGGGTGTATCCCAAATCTTTAACATAAGGAATCAGTTTTTCTGCTAATTCCCGATAAGTCAGAAAACGTGCCCCACCTTTAAGATCCGAAACAGGTACCACAGGCTCGGTTTTACCATTGGGTAATTTATGGGGTTCATCCGTTCCAGCGTGCAGCCAAGAACCCAAATGTACTTCATAAACCGAAATTGGTTGGGAAAGTTGATCGGTATGGCGGCGTTTTTCCATCCAATCGCTGTCATTCCATTTATAAATATCTAAGTCAGTGACAATAGAGGCAGTTTTAGGACGAACTTCTTGAGCAAAACCGTAAGGATCGGACTTTTCGTAAATGTGTCCTGCGGGGTTTTTAATTTCGTATTTGTAGTGTTCTCCTACTTTCACTTCAGGAATAAATAATTCCCAAACTCCAACATCAGAACTTTTACGCATCTGATGCTTGCGCCCATCCCAACTATTAAAATCTCCCAACACCGACACATTGCGTGCATTTGGTGCCCAAACGGCAAAGTAAACACCTTTTACACCGTCAACTTCTGCGAGATGCGCTCCTAATTTTTCATAAATTCGGTGGTGATTTCCTTCGGTAAACAGGTGTAAATCAAATTCTGTGAGCTTAGGAGAACGAAAGGCATAAGCATCATAAAATACCCGTTCATTGTCTCCTTCTTTTACCTTAAGCTGATAGTTCGCTAGTTCTTGAGCATCTATAATACATTCAAAAAAATGGGGATCGTGTACGCTTTGCATTTCTTGTTCCTTCCGTTCCTCCGGAAGAATCACCCATGCAGCACTCGCATTAGGTAGATAAGCTCGCACAACCCAGACGTGTTTGCCATTCTTTTCTATTTTGTGAGAACCAAGTATCTCAAAAGGGTCCTGATGTTGGTTCTTGATGATGCTGTTAACCTGTTCTGGGGCAATAGTGGTCATAGACATGAAGCTAATTACGTTGGATATTATGGAGACGATGAAATCTATTTTTCGTATATCTATATATATTCTTTACATTTATTTGCAACTTTTGCCCGCCTCTTGAGGAAGAAAGGTGGAGGATGGGGAGAGGGGGAGAGGGGGAGATTGGGAAGGGGATGGGGAGAAGTTAGGAGTTAGGAGTTAGGAGTTAAGAGTTGGGAATTTAACTTACCTTTAACCTTTAACCTTTGACCTTTAACCTTTGACCTTTAACCTTTGACCTTTAACCTTTAACCTTTGACCTTTAACCTATGCCCAATAATCAATCTTAAAAATCCACGAATGGAAAAAGTGTTTTCAATATTTTCAGTAAACGTAGCAGGAATACTGTTTCCCGGACTTTAGGACTAAGCTTGGGGGGGTAAGGACGTGTTTTTATTTGAGCCTGTAACTGAGCATATTCTGCGGCACTCAGAGGTTTACCGTCAATTGGCGATCGCGCTTCTAAAATCACTTCTGTTCGCAATATTTCTTCTGGAATATCGATACTTGGGGGTGATGCAGTTACAAGTGTTTTATGATATGCAGCTAATTGTAATAAAATAAGTGATATAGCAGTGAAAAGTATTAAAAGGACTGCTTTGTGACCTTTTTTTCTCATTATTTATTACTCGATCGAATTAGTTCAAAAATACTAACTGTTTAGCTTAAAATAATTTAAATTTATAATTTTTTTTGTAAAGTTTTTTATCTCTAAGTATATACATATAATTGAGTTCTCAATTTTCTTGGTCAATGCAGCAAAGATCGAATTCAAAGTCTGCTCAATAAACAAACGGCTATTTAAAATTTTACAACGATTAGCAAGATAAACATAAAAACCTGGCAATCTCGATAATCATTACCAGGTCTACATTTTTTACTCGAAACTATGGGGAGAATTATAAATATTAATCCCAAAGCACGATACATAATTGCTTAAAGCGACAATTAACCTCTTGATGCTTTTAGGAAAAAAGCAACTCGATTATGAGGAGCGACCTACAAAAAATAGCGGCAGTAGTTTAAATACTTACTGTCAACTATGGGGCAGCAGTCGGTTCAGGGGTAGCATCAGTTGCTGGAGCTTCAGCAGGTTCTCCAGCAGGGGTATCAGTCGCAGGTGTATCTGTATCTGTGTTTTCGCAAGCTCCAAGAGTTGTAGCCAAACCTAACAATAAAGCAAAACCAAAAACTTTAATTTTCATAACTCCTCTTTCACCAATTTAGTCAAGAACTATTATTAGCCTGTTGAATACGATACCTTATTTAATGATTTTTTTAAATATTGTAGTTCCGATTAGTTTTCACAGAACAAATTTATTTATTTTTATACTGACCGTTACTTACATTAGTCGTTTCTGTAATTAATACAGGTACTGGCGGAACTGTAAATTTAATACTTACCAGCTTAGCGTGGTTGTTTAGATAGTAAAAAAAGTTATCATACCAGAAATTGTCATGTTACGGGAGTACAATGTTTGTGAAATTATAGCAGTCGGAACATCAACCTAGCTGAAGTCATTTTTACAAACAGTTGCGAAGGGGGGTTACAATACTAAGTCAATGCTTTGCAACAATTGTAATGCAAGTTACTTTTATATTTGAACTCTATCTAAAGTACAGTATTTCTAATATAAAAAATTATGGCTGCTATTCGTAAATCAAATTTAAGAGGGAAAAAACGCTGGTTAGGGCGAAATTCTACTCGTCAAGAAACCAGTTTCAGGAGTTATAGAGCGTCGGTACATACTAACGTTCCACCCTTGCCAAAATCCCAAGAACAATTACTAAATAGAACAAGAGGTTCGACAGATCATTTTTTTACAAAAAATAATTCGAGTGTTGTTTCAAATACTCCACCATCGGGAGTTAAACCCCAGCATATAAGTAATAAAAATTCTAAAAATCGCGATCGCACCATACCAGTAATGCCAGATGGTTCTAAAGTGCCCATATGGTTAATGCGCTGGAACTCGCTTCATCGACATAGTGCGGTGATAACTTTTTTATTAGTGTGTACAACTTTAGTAGTTTATGGTTGGACGGTATATTCCCAGCATCTTTGGAACAGTTCCTATCAAGAGTTGCTTCAATTGCAGCGGGATGAGCGTCAGTTAACGAAACATGATGAGGCACTTAAAAATAAAATGGCGCAAGAAGCACAAAAACCACATTCTGGATTAGTCTCACCGACACCAGCAAACACTATTTTTTTGGAAGAATCTGCAACATCTGGTTCTCAAAAGGTTGATAAAAAGAATTTAGGATCTCAATCGCAACCTTCAAATGCAGTAGGATATTAATTTTGGCAATCTTCAATCATTCTTTTTGCTGTTTGCAATTCAAACACAATTTTCCTCTGCTTGGGTGTTAAAACAGAATACCGTTAAGTAGGATCGGGTGAATTCTCCCCTGTTAATTGTAAAATTTAGATTTTGGATTTCGGAATAGAAAAATCTATTTTTCGTCGATGCTTAGTTTGGGAAACAGAAGTTGGGGGCAAGATACTCTTCTTCAAACTGAGCGGCAAAAAGAGGTGAATGGGGAGGAAAATCTATACCACCAGCGCCAGTACCGAGACGAAGGCTTTTCACAAGCTCCCGCCAGTACTGGCTCTACTTTCTACAAAATCCAAAATTAAAAATTATTTAAAGCGGATCGACGCAAGTAGTCCTTAATACTCTACAAACGAGCAGCGATTTATGCAGAAATTTCCAGGTAAAACCAGTAGAACAAATAAAAAAGATTATACACAGTCGCGTTTGAATCGCAATATTTCAAGAAGTAAGAATAAGCGAAAATTTACAGAAAAATCGTCTCAGATTTCAGCTAACCCGAAAAGGCGATTGTTTATAGTTTGGGGTATATTAATAGCTGCTTGCTTGGGGTTAGGAATAAATTTATACCGATTACAAATTGTTGATGGTGCCAAATTAACCCAAAAGGCGCGAAATCAGCAAATGTTTAGTATGCGTCCTTTTATTCCTCGTCGCCAAATAATAGATCGCAGTAAAAGGGTTGTAGCGATCGATCTGCCGATTTACACTTTGTACGTACATCCGAAGATGTTTGACAAAGATAAGTCTCGATCTGATATTGCACGCAAGCTTGGAACTATTCTGAATACAGATGCCTCGGAGTTAGAAGCGAAATTTAATAAACAAAAAAGCGGTATTTTTATTTCTTCTAAACTACAAGAAGAAGTTGCCGATCAAATTAGTGCGTTGCAGCTTAACGGTATAGACTTAAGAAAAAAATTCTCTCGATACTACCCTTCTGATAGTTTGCTAGCTGATGTAGTTGGTTTTGTAAATTCAGATCGTCGTGGTAAAGCAGGAATAGAATATTCTCAAGAGAAGTTGCTCGAACGCTCCATGAAAACGGTGCGTTTATTAAAATCAAGAAATGGCAAAATAATACCAGATCGTGTGCCAGATGGATTTCTGAATTTTGACAAATTACGGATGAAGTTAACTATTGATAGCCGTTTGCAACGAGCTTCAAGATCGGCACTCCAAGAACAGATCGAAAAATTTAATGCCAAGCGCGGAGCAGTAATAGTTATGGATGCGTGGGATGGAAGTATCCTGGCTTTGGTTTGTTCGCCAACTTATAATCCCAATCAAAAATTCACTAAAGACGATTATTCTTTATTTAGAAATTGGGCTGTAGCAGATTTATACGAACCCGGTTCAACCTTCAAACCTTTAAATGTGGCGATCGCCTTAGAAACTGGTAGCATTCAACCGAATGACGTATTTAATGATACGGGATTAATCAAAGTTGCAGATCGTGAAATTAGAAATGCCGAAGAAGATGCTAAAGGAACAATCAACGTTGCTCAGATTCTGCAAACTTCCAGCAACATTGGTATGGTCAAAATTATCCGGAAAATGCAGCCAAGTATTTACTACGGTTGGTTGGAAAGATTGGGATTGAGGCAGAAATCTGATACAGATTTACCATTTGAAACTACTAGTCGTCTTAAACCCCAAGGAGAATTTACTAATTCGCCAATTGAACCAGCAGCAGCTTCTTTCGGTCAAGGTTTTTCGCTAACGCCATTACAATTGATTCAAATGCAGGGAGCATTAGCGAACGGTGGTAAATTGGTGACTCCCCATGTAGTGAAGGGGTTGATAGACGATAAAGATCAAATCCACGAAAAAAAAGAATTACCAGCACCCCGCCAAATTTTTTCGCTAACCACAACTCAAACCGTCATAGAGATGATGGAAAGCGTGGTTAATAAGGGTTCGGGTAAAGCGGCGCGAATTCCTGGATATCGTATTGCAGGCAAAACTGGTACGGCCGAAAAAGCTAGTCCTAGAGGTGGCTACGATCCGGATAAAAAAATTACTAGCTTTGTGAGTATTTTGCCAGTAGAATCACCTCGCTATGTAGTTTTAGCATTGGTAGATGAACCGCAAGGAGAAAATACTTTCGGTAGTACCGTTGCAGCACCCATTGCAAAAAAGGTAATGGAGTCGCTGATTAGTATTGAGAAAATTCCACCTTCAACACGTACTCGGTGATGTTATAGCTTTAATATTGTTCCCTAATTCCCTGTTCCCCATTCCCCATTCCCCATTCCCCATTCCCCATTCCCCATTCCCCATTCCCTACTCCCTACTCCCTACTCCC
>CAYMZW010000259.1:0-9842 GCA_964395005.1 uncultured Rivularia sp. | reverse complement strand
TTTTCATTTCTTCATTGCCATCAGGAAATACTTTTAATACGGCAATTTGTATAATTCTATCTTTGACAATATCGATTCCTGTTGTTTCTAAATCAATAAATGCCATTGGACGTACTAAATTTAACTTCATGAGAGATTCCTGTAACAATTACGAATAAGTAGAATTAAATATAGTTGTATAAATATTTAACAGATTTATTGAGAAATGACTGTATTTTAGAACAATTATCAAGGGAATAGGGAGTGGGGAGTAGGGAACAGATAAATGCTATCAAATTAGGGACTTCCAAATTTAAAAATATCCAATCACGGTAGTGCGAGCATCTTGCTCGCTATATATCTCAAGCAAGCAAGATGCTCGCACTACGGTTATTTTGGATAAATTATTTTTTGGAAATCCCTTATAAAAATAGACCAAATTAACTATTTAGTCGCTAATAAGATGGATTATTGGTACTGATATACTGCTTAGCCTTATATATTATCAATTTTGGCTCTTCAGCACCTTTTACGCTAGATTATCATCTAAAAAAATTTTATTGCTTCTTTCCCCATTCCCTATTCCCCGTTCCTTTTTTAACTAGAAACTCCCGAAACTGCTCGTTTTTTCAAATTTAATTGAGTGCGCTCTCCACTTTTTGGTTCGAGAACCTGGGCTGATATATTATGTTGCTGTAATAGGGAACTGAATTCTTCAACGGTTCCTTCTGGCTTGATAAAATTTATCAGCAATCCTTCAAAGGTTATATCACCACCAGCGGCTGTTGGTAACATTATCTGGGGTTCGAGCCATTTAGCGACTTCTAAAGCTTTTTCTTTACCCTTAATGATTGGTCCGATTAACGGCAAACCTAAATCTATCAATGGGGTGATGACAACATCGATGGGAGCGGATTTCTTCAGCGACTCAGAATGATAACCGTGAGGTTCGTAGTAAAGAGTAAAGCCGGTTTCGAGTTCTTTAAGCAAATATCCGTTTTCTATCAAAGTCGGGCCGACAGGAGAGCCGGGAGTTGCTGTAATTTCAACGCTATCGTTAAGAGTAAAAGTTTCACCGTGAGCTAGCGAGTTTACATTTTGGTAATCTAATTGATTTACGACTTTAGCAGCATTTTCTGAAGCGACAACGGGAATATCGCGCTTGAGTTGCTTCAACGTCGGTGGATGAGCATGATCTTCCAAACCTTGAGATAGAAGAATCAGGTCAATTTTTTCTGGTATTTCCCGTTCTTGGGCACGAGAACCCTTGAATAGCCAATCCAAATTCGCAAAAGTTAGGGAACCAACCAGCCAAGGATCTATCAGTATATTTTGAGTGCCTATTTCAAGTAACCAGCTATTGCTGTCTAAGTAAGTTAAATACATCTAATTGTGAGAGCGAGCTTTTATTCAATTATGAAGTATTTTTGCTCAATGGAGTTAGAGAGGGGGGAGAAGGGGTAAAGGGGGAAGAGGGGGAAGATAATTTTTATTAATTACTAACAACTAATTACAAACTCCTAACTCCTCACTCATAACTCCTAACTCTCAACCTTTGACCTATTCTATTTTTCCTGGTATATCAATGAGTGAACAACAGAATGTTATGAAAATGTTAATTCCTAAAATGCGTTTTGTAGTCGGTTTAACTAGTATTTTATTAACTGGTAGTATAAGTGGTTATGCTTATAATAACTCGGTAAATGCACAATCAATTGAAATCGAAAATTCTCCACAAAATATCGAAAATATATCTTTGAATTCTCTGAAAAAGTCTACTGTACCCGAACAGTATAATTTAACAAATTCAAGTCTTAAATTAACACCAAATTTTTCGTTTCAAACAGCACCTTCAAGGAATAATTTAACAAATAATCTATATCAACCTCAGCTATTATCCCAAGCTTATAGAGTTATTGATGAATTAAAAAGATATAAATTTAACATTGATGGCAATAGGCTTTTTAGCCCTGCGAAATTACCTAGTAGTAATAAAGTCAGCTTCAATCAAAAAGATTTGTTATCGACTTTAGTAAATACGAGAAAATATTATCAAGATCATGCTGATGATGACCCAAATATTTTACGTCCGGGGGTGCTTGGTACTCAAGGAGTATCTGTAGAAGATATTATCAAAACTCTTGATTTTATGATTGCTGTATTGCAAGAGGATATTGCTAATAATCGTCCAACTCGTTTACAAGATCCCAATTTTATCAACTCTAATTTTAGAGTAATTAGATGGTCTGCTTATAATCCTAAACAACCCCAACGTAAAAATTTACGAATTACCAAATACGCTGTTTTCGTTCATCCAGGTTCTCGTAAGAAAACTGCTAAATTCAACGTTCCTCTTTACAGCCTCAAAGATACTCCATTAACAGAAAAATTCTACACCAAATATACCAAACAAGATGTATTATCGGGTATCTATGAACCTGGTGGCAAAGAATACGGCAAAGTTGAACCTATTGTTTACATGACTAGAGAAGGTTTAGAAGAAGCTTTGATGCAAGGAACTATACTTGTTGATTTAGGTGGTGGTTCTTCTGCTTATTTCAATGTAGATAGAAGTAATGAAATTCCTTATGTTAAAGGAATCGACCGTCGTAAGCAAAAGCGTTACTGGTATTTCCGAGAAGTTAAAGATATTAAAGGTTACGGCTATAAAATTGATGAGAAAATATCTATTAAACCGGGAGTAACTTTTGCTGGTGACGTACTCAATGTTGGTTTGGGTAGAATGATTGTCATCGAGTATATGAAAAATGGACGCAGACACTTAAGAATGGGAGTAGTTGCAGATACAGGGGGTGCGTTTTTACCTAACTTCTATCAACTAGATTATCTGGCGGGTATTTTCAAAAGTCAAGCCAGTTTCAATCGGTATATTAAGCAATTACCAACCTACGCTAAAGCATATGTGTTGATAAAAAAATAAAGGCTTTTTCATCAGCTTTGATGTTAAATATTAGGGAAGCTGTGAAGACAGAATTGGCGTAAATTATTAAGATTACTTCTTTCTCCCCGTTCCCTATTCCCTATTCCCTTGTTAAACACTAAATGCCTATTTGCGATTGTGTATTCGTAAATAGGCGCATCAGAGTTTGAGGTAAGTTAGTAATTTCTTGAATTAAATCTTCAGAACCGATTCCGAAAATACCTAGAAAAATCACAATTATGAAAACGGCGATCGCCGTACTAAAAGTAGTTTTCACTACCTTTAATAAAGCCTGGAAAACTAACCAAGCGACAATGATTGCAGCAATTAAAACAATTAATTCAGTTGGCATAATGAATAAATTAACACCTGTTGGATTACGCGGAGAAACCATAATACCTGATTAAGAGCAGAAATAATCATCCTAATTTTGACGATTTTTACAGACAGTAAAGTTGATAACGAGTAAACTAGGATACAATTTTCTAATCAAATATATTTTTTGCATAAGTATCACTTACTGCCTACAACTTCAGTAACGCTAATTCAGGATATCTTGCAAATTTGAGACCATTTCGGTGCGTGAAGAAACTTGCAGTTTACAAAACATTCTTTTCAAAGCTTGTTTTACCGAGTTTTGCGTAATCCAAAGTTCTATACCAATTTGTTTATTAGTTAATCCCCGTGCAACTAGTTCGGCTATTTGGATTTCGCGGGGTGTTAAACAGTTAGCAGAGGATGA
Source organism: uncultured Rivularia sp. (assembly GCA_964395005.1). Lineage (GTDB taxonomy): Bacteria > Cyanobacteriota > Cyanobacteriia > Cyanobacteriales > Nostocaceae > Rivularia. Next base: position 6,180 of record CAYMZW010000259.1, on the reverse strand, counting down.
ATTAAATATATTTTGTTGAGTTTTTAAGGCTGCGATACTAGCTGAAAGATGAATGCAAACGCTGCTCAAATCGGAAATATCTTGATAGTTAAATGCGGGTGTTTTACCAATCCGAGCAAAATGAATCGCGCCGATAAGCTTTCCTTTACCAACTATAGGTCCCGTCATAATGTGTTCGTGGTCGTAATAAGCACAACAATTTTTGTACAGTTCGCATTGCTTCCAACCTCCCGGAGGTAAAACCATTTCTTCATGGGCAGGTGCATGACGTTCGGTGACATAACGTAGCACCGGGTCAATATTACAACCAACTTCTGCATAAAGTTCTACGAAATTATCCACATTTGGCATACCGTAAACTTCAACTGCGCTATAGGAAGAATCTTCGTTAAACATATAAATTCCCCAACGCTGTACGCTAAAATGCTCGCCAATATTATCCATAAAGCGCATTCGCAATTGATGTTCGTTTTTTGCCGTAGCGATAGCGTGAAATAAATTGTGTAGAGAATTCGTCATTTAACTAAAAGTGTACCCAGTTGAGGACTATGCAAATTTTGATGTCGTTTTTAGCATAGTAAATAACACCGATAGATTTCGGGTTCGTTCCAAAATCTGTCTTGAAAAGTTCTTCCTGGCTAACGCATCCGTTGTTAAAATCTAAAATCCAAAATCCAAAATCAATATGACAAATCAACCTAAATATCACATTGGCTTAGTTATTTACCCAGGAATGACTCAGCTTGATATAACTGCACCGCATCAAGTATTTTCTTTTATTCCTGAAGCTCAGGTACATATGTTGTGGAAGAATTTAGAACCCGTAACGAGTGGTGAGGGATTAACAATTTTACCGACAACTACCTTTGATGAATGTCCGCAACTGGATGTTATTTGTGTTCCTGGTGGTGGGATGGGTACCATAGAAACAATGGCCGATTCGGAAGTTTTAGAATTTTTAAAACAACAATCTGAAACTTCAAAATATATTACTTCTGTATGTACTGGTTCTTTAATTCTCGCTGCTGCTGGTTTACTACAAGGTTATCGCGCTGGTTGTCATTGGTTGTTTCGCGAATATTTACCAATGTTGGCAGTAGAAGTTGGCACCCAAAGAGTCGTGGTTGATAGAAACAGAATTACTGGTGGTGGTGTAACTGCTGGTATTGACTTTGGGCTAGTGGTTGTCAGTCACCTTTGTGGAGAGGAAACTGCAAAAAGAATTCAGCTTTTATTGGAATATAACCCCGCACCACCGTTTGATGCAGGCTCTCCAGAAAATGCTGGAGAAATTTTAGTCGAACAAGTGAGGCAATTTGGCAAACCTTTATTGGAAGCAACTTTGGCTCAGACAAAGATTACAGCTGCAAATTTATAAAAAATAAGAAACACACAAACTAAAACCCTTATATAAAAACCCGGTTTTCTGGGGAAAACCGGGTTTGTAAGTTCTTAATTAAGATAGAGTAAATAGTTAGAGGTAATATCTTTCTCCATCAAAAAACTCAAGCATCCTCGCCTGAGTGATAACTAAATGAATTTTATGGACTAGATAAGGTAATTAGCTATTAGAGCTAAATAAGACCTTAGTAGCGGTTGTTAAAATTATTTCTACGGTTGCCTCCTCCTCCGAAGGAATTTCTTTGCTCTCTGGGTCTTGCCTTATTAACTTTAAGGTCGCGTCCCATCCATTCAGCACCATCGAGAGCTTCGATGGCAGCTGCTTCTTCATCTTCTGAATTCATTTCTACGAAGCCAAAACCGCGCACTCTACCTGTTTCGCGGTCAGTAGGAATTTGAACTCGTCTTACAGTGCCATATTCTGCAAAAACGGCATTCAAATTTTCCTCTGTAACATCGTAAGAAAGGTTACCTACGTAAATCGACATGGATCGTCTCCGAAATCATTAGTTTGTAGAGATTTACATTTCGGAGATAAGTCTGTGAATACTAAAAACAAACGCTGTCTACCGAATTCTATTCTCCTCGGTAAGTATAACATAAGGGTAAACTTATGGGGAGGGAATAATTCGTAGTTTGTAATTAAAGTTATAGAGCAATATAGTAACGATGTTATCCTCTATAAATTTTAACTCCTATTATTTAGTTATTAATGTCACTTAACCATCTAAGTATTCATCATGGGGGAAAAGGCGTTTATTCCTTACCTAAATCATCAAAGCGTTATAGTTACCTTGTTGTTTGTCTGATTAATATTATCACTAACAGTCTTTATATAACTGGGTAATTATACTTAAGACAACCTTGTAGATGTCCTCCTAGCCAAGCAAAATCTAGCAACCATCTAACCAAGCTTTCTTTATCTCGGACTTTAATCAGAAATTTTAAAGGAAGAATTGCAGCATCTTTAAATAAATTCCTCCATCGAATCAATTTAGGCATTCCCATCTGCTGATGTTTTTGATGCAGCAAAATATCGTAACAAGCTAATCTCCAACATCGACGGTACATACCTTTGACAGTATTGCGAAATCTAAAATAAATGACTGCGTTTGATGCGGATTCGAGTTTAACGCCCGTTTTTTGTATTCTCCAGCAGTAATCTATATCTTGGAGCAACAGCATCTTTTCATCGAAACCACCAACTCGATCGTGGATCGAACGTTTAATACCAAGGTTATTCCCTGCTGCATAAGGGAAATATACATAATCTTTGATTCCGTTAGCTTCTCTTACTCCGCAGCATTTTACAATCCACGGTTCGTTTAATTTGGAATAATCGCTACAACCAGCTACAAAATCATGTTTGGAGAGTGCTTCTATTATAGATGCTACCCACTGTGGTGTGACTTCATCATCAGCATCGCAAAATGCTAAATTGTCAGATATTGCTACACTTGCGCCTACATTACGAGCATGAGCAGAACCTTTGACGGCTGATGCATCAACTATACGTAGGTTAGGTAAACTATGCTGATATTGCTTTACAATATTCGAGGTTTCATCTGTTGAACCATTGTCAGCAATAATAATTTCCCAAGGTTCCGAGCATTGCTGCTTAGTCAAAGCTTCTAATTGAGCCGCGATAGTATCAGCAGCGTTATAACATGGAATAACAACACTTAATCTCATAAAGAACTCGTTTTGAATGGTTAGTTTAATTGTTTGTATCTGTGTAAGAAAAAATATCTTTATACCTTTATAAATGTCACAGAAAACACTCCATTATTGGAACAATCAATACAAAATTTGGAATATTTTTTTACCTACTTTTAACTTACGCTAAAAAGCTGTTAATAACCTTTAATTAATAATGATTTTTCTGTAAAGATAGTTAAATTGAATAAAAATAAAAATAAGTTCTTTTACCTAAACTATTAGGGCAATAATAAAGGTACTGGAAATCTTAACTAAAAACAGGGTATTATGGAAGATAATCAAAATTTAGATACTACATCTGACGTAAACGTTGCTGAAAGTAAAACGCTAACGCCAGAACAGTATCGTAAAAAAATGCAGCGGCGTAAAGAAGTGCAAGACCAAAGAATCGCAGACGCTTCTCTCGAAAAAGGCTTAATTGTTGTTAATACTGGCAATGGTAAAGGAAAAACAACGGCATCATTAGGAATGGTGTTGCGCTCCCTTGGGCATGGTTATAAAGTGGCAATTATTCAGTTTATTAAAGGTGCTTGGGAACCTTCCGAAAAAAAAGCATTTAGTACTTGGAAAGAAAACGGTCAGCTAGTTTTTCACGCAATGGGTGAAGGTTTTACTTGGGAAACTCAAGACCGCGATCGCGATATTGAAAAAGCCCAAGCAGCATGGGATAAAGGGTTAGAATATATCCGCAATCCAGAATATAAATTAGTACTTTTAGATGAAATTAATATAGCAATCAAACTAGGTTATTTAAGAGTTGAAGAAATACTAACTGGATTAGAACAAAAACCAGAAAGAAATCATGTAATACTAACGGGTAGAGGCGCACCTCAATCGCTGATCGAGCGAGCTGATTTAGTCACTGAGATGAGCTTAATAAAACATCCTTTCCGCGACCAAGCTATTAAAGCACAGCCGGGAATTGAATATTAAAGAAGGTTAGTGGTTAGTGGTTAGTGGTTAGTAGAACAACCATCAACCATCAACCTTCAACTATCCAAAATCATTAAAAATTAGCTTTACACTCTTTCAAGATACGTTGGTCATCTTCACCAACGCTATCGATCTGATGATAATCTTGCAATGTAACTGAGTAAGCGTAATTTGCTAATTCGTTTTCATCTTCTCTGGGCAGCCCATCTCTTGAAGCTACTTGAGTTGGATTAAAATCGCCAGCATAACCTTTAACTGTCATCGCGATTTCTCCGGAGCGATCGAGAGTCCCTTGAAAGCAATTAAACTCGGAAGAAGGCATATACATCCCACCAACAACTTTACCAGCTTGTTTTTCAAAGACTATATATCCTTGACCAAATTCCCCGGCTCTTTGCGAACTCCCGTAAAGAAATACGCCATTACCGTTAGGAAAATTATTTGCAGGTATTGTTCCTTTTATGGATGCTTTCTCTGAAGAAAAACTTGTTTGAGCCGGAGATATATTATCTAATTCTTGCGTTACATCTTCGTAATTAGAAGAACTATCTCGCTGTATCCAAGTATAAGTCTCACCAGGAGATACGCTCGCAGTGTCAGATGGGGACTTAGAAGACGAACTGTCTAATACGCTCCGCAATCGCGCTTCCTTAGAAACTAATTCGGGATTAATGTCAGAATTATTTTTCTGCCAATTAGTTACCGCTGCTTTTTCTTCCAAAGTTTCTGGTGAAGATACTGCTTGCAGTCGAGCAATTTGTTTGGATAAAACTGGTTGAGCGCGTTGAGCTACTGCACCAATACTTAGAAATAATCCCAGCAAAGGAAGTGCAAAACGGCGGGGCGGAACAATCTTCTTAATATTTTTAAGCACCCAACTTCTCCTATAATATAAATATTTATCTTTACGTATTAGGTCTTAAATTAAACTAAGTGTTTGAATTTAATCTACTATTAAAACTCTAATTTATATTGTCCGGTTAAAAAACCGTAAGCTGTTAAAAGTTTTGTTGTAATTTTGTAAGTCAACTTTATACTACCATCACATAAGTATTCGTAGATCGTCCAAAAGGTTGAATCGAAAGGATGAAAGGCAGAAATATTAGATAATTATCAAATCGTAAATTAAAAGTAAAACTTTTGTTTTTTTCATCTTTCTATTTGCGTACTTTAATTAGTAAAAACTTATTTAAAAGATTATATTTTTGTCATACAAAAACTATTGAATGTAATGCTGTAAGGCGTTTTGGGCATTCATGAGCTTATTTTTTGTAGTTTAAAAAAAATTATGAACGACAGTCTATCTTTGAAGGCATAAGATATGTTGATAATTTAGCAGTTTTAACACGATGCTTTATGTATTAAAAAAATTTGCTTACATATTCTTTAGGAAAATATTGATAAATTACATAGAAATTTAACGCTATATAATACTCAAATATGTTATGAAAATTTAATAATCAAGATAATTTAAGTCCTGTTTAATTGTTGCAAATGGCTTTTATCAATAAATAAATACAAGTAGGTAAGCCTGCATTAATTGTATATTTACTAGTCAGTTATATAGCTGTTAAGAGTTCCCTTTTCCCCCCCAACCCTATCCAAACGAAATGTTAAATTAATTTTGCACGGGTACTTATACTGTGAGTTTTGGAAATAAAGAAGAGGGCATTGGGCATTGGGAGTTAGGAGCAATTTCATTTTTTTTAGTCTTTTCTCCGCTAGCCCCCCTCGGAATAAAACTAACTTAGGCAAAAAAATCGCCCCCCTTGTGGGAGGCATATTGCTTTTGGAATATTGCTACATCGAACTATTATTAACTTGCAACATATTCCTTAACATTGGCACGACGGCGACGTAAATGAGCCAGTGCTTGATGTTCTAACTGACGAACTCTTTCGCGACTGAGGCTTAAACGTTCGCCAACTTTCGCTAAGGACATTTCATTACCATCTGTTAATCCGAAGCGTAAAGCCAAAACTTGCCGTTGTTGGGGAGTAAGTTCCGCTAACAAGTTGTTCAAGTCTTGACGTAAGAACTCTTGAGTTGTGTAATACTCTGGCGAAGGGCCGTCATCTTCGAGCATTTCCTGCAACTCGGTGTCCTGATTATCACCAACCCGTACAT
>CAYMZW010000258.1:0-9889 GCA_964395005.1 uncultured Rivularia sp. | reverse complement strand
AGTTAGGAGTTAGGAGTTAGGAGTTAGGAGTTAGGAGTTAGGAATTAGGAGTTAGTACCACCGGAGTTTCTAATTATTTAATTCCCAATTCCCCATTGTTCCAATTTAAAAAATATTCTTACCAATGCCCCATGCCCAATGCCCCATGCCCAATCCCCAATTACCAATTACCAATTCCCCATTCTTCTAATTTAGATTTTAATATTTGTTGAATCTGCTTTTGCACTTCTTCTTTATCTAAACCAGCTTCTATTCTAAAATTTCGTTCTGGAGATAAAGCTGCTTGTTCAAAATATCCCTTTTGTACGCGGCGATGAAATTCTATTTTTTCTTGCTCAATTCTATCTGCTTTGTCTCCGCTCTTTCTCTTCCGTGCCATTCCTTGCTCTACGTCTAAATCTAACCATAAGGTTAAATCGCTTTTCAATCCTGATGTGGCGATCGCGTTAAGTTGATGAATCAAATTTATGTCTAAATTGCGACCGTAACCTTGATAGGCTATCGTCGAATCAATATAGCGATCGCACAATATTATTTTTCCAGATTTCAAGTTCGGAAGTAATTCTTGTTCTACGTGTTGAGAGCGATCGGCGGCATACAATAATAGTTCTGTTGTGGCACTAATTGCTTTACTACTGCTTTCTAACAACAAAGAGCGAAGATGCAATCCTAATTCAGTTCCTCCCGGTTCGCGAGTTGTTACCACGGGTATACTTAAACTTTGCAGCCATTCATTACAAAACTGCATTTGCGTAGTTTTACCGCAACCTTCGACTCCTTCAAAGACAACTAATTTACCATTCATTACATTTAACGATTATGCCGCCGACTATGCCAAAATATCATTTTTACCTCGCCAAAATTAATATATTTTATCGTCAAAGTTTCTCTCCTAAATAAAAGGTGAGGATTGTAAGTCTGTTTTTTGCTTTTAGTTTTCAACTTACGCAACATCTTTTCCTCCTAACTCGATAATTGGGGAGTAGCAAGCAGGGAGTAGAAAGCAGGGAGGGTGAAGAGGCGGAAGGAGAAGAAGCATAAGAAAATTATTAACTCATAACTCCTAATTCCTAACTCCTAATTCCTAACTCCTAATTCCTAACTCCTAATTCCTAATTCCTAACTCCTAACTCCTAATTCCCAACTCTTTCTAGCTTAGAGATACTGTGTTAAAGTTTTACTCAAGGTTGTTTTTGGTACTGCACCTACAACCGTATCGACTTGCCGACCGCCTTTAAATACTATCAGCGTTGGAATGCTGCGAATGCCATAGTGACTGGCAACAGTGGGATTTTGATCGGTGTTTAATTTCACCACTTTTACTTGTCCTTCGTATTCTCCAGCAACTTCATCTACAACCGGAGCAACCATCCGACAAGGGCCGCACCAAGGTGCCCAGAAGTCTACCAGTACTGGAACTTCGCTTTCGAGGACTTCTTGCTTAAAGGTGGCTTCTGTCACGTTTGTAATGGATGACATACTTGTCCTCCTATTAATATTATTTCTATAGTTCGATAAAATCGAATAATTAAAATATAGACCTTTTTAAGACAACCTGCAACAATGAGATTTCTTTATCATCCAGAGCAAAAAAATATATCTTTAGCGGGAGTACTTTATGCATTAGGAGACCCCGTGAGATTAGAGATTGTCCGGCAGTTAGCAACGAAAAAAGAACAATGCTGCGGGGACTTTGATTTTGCGATCGCGAAGTCAACAATGTCGAATCACTTTAAAATATTGCGAGAGTCAGGGTTAGTATTAACCAGAAAAGAAGGAACCCAGCACATCAATACCCTAAGAACTAAGGATTTAGAAGAATTATTTCCAGGGTTATTAGAAGCTGTATTAAACTCTGCACAACCATTTAAGATGCCTCAAGAAGCAGTCAAGCAAACTGTTTGAATTGGTAATTGGTAATTGGTAATTGATAATTGGGCATTGGGAAAATAATTTTAACCTTTAACCTTTAACCTATAACCTTAACCCTTAATCCTAATTCTTGACAACATTGGTAAAATCGCTAAATCCTAATTTTGCTTTGTTGAAGTTAGCGTTTGTGATATCGGAGCATCGAAAGGATGTTACAGAATAAGTAGTAATTTCTTGAATGGTATAGCGAAGGGAAATCAGAGTTAATAAAATATAACTTAATGATAAAAAACTTAAACTAAATCCCCATATAACATTTATAAAATTTGGAGTAATAAAAAAAGCAATTGCTCTTGTTCCGACTAAAAAGCTAAATCCATAGCTATAAATTGTACCTGCTACAGATAAACTAATTGGAATTAATCCTTTTTCTTTTTTTAAATAAAAGCTGCTAATTGCCATTATTAAAGCTCCTATAACAGCAGAAGCAATTGCTACTTGTGGATTTTTTCCACCAGCGGCGGTTCCACCATAGAAGAATCCTAAAATTGCTCCTGAAGTTGCACCTGACAAAATTGTGATAATGCGTTTATAAATAGATTTCCTCTTAGCCAAACTCATTGCAGCGCTAGCTATACCAGCAATAGCCAAACTAATAGATAAAGCAATGCCGTATACCCAAACCGGACTTTCTGGAGTTCTTTCTATGACTCCAAAGATCATTTGAGAAACTGCATGAAAGACTATAATAGTTGTTATAAACGCGACAGTTATTAAAGATAAAAATATTTCAATTGTTTGACCTGCTTTAACATTCTCGAAGTTAGCTCCTCGCAATGAACTATTACTAAAATCGCAACCGCGAATATCTGAAAAACTGAAATTAGCGCCATCAAGGTTTTGACCTTTAAAAGAACGGTTGCGTAAATTTTGATTGCTAAAATTAAAATTTTCAGAATTCATGTTATCAACTCTCAATTATCAATTAAAAATTATCAATTATTAAACTGGCGAATATAATTGATATTCCCTATTCCCTGTTCCCCGTTCCCTATTCCCTCTTTCCAATGAATAGTTCCACGAATCAAAACCAATTTCCATATTTAAATAAATTCATATTCATAACTGCAACGGGTTTCTTACTATTATTACCGCTTATATTTTATGGCTGGCAATGTTTTTCGCGCCCACCCCAAACTGATTTAGAAGAGAAATTATTTAAAGGTATTGTCTACAAACGTAAATTTGGTTTGACAGCGCGTCCGGCTGTAGTCCATGTTATGACTATTAATTTATCAGTACCGGGGGTAAAAGTGCTGGTAACTCCACCGCAAGCTATTGATAAAAATAATACAAGGGCACAAACTACTTCGCAATTTTTGCAAAAATTTAAACTTCAATTAGCTGTGAATGCTAATTATTTCTATCCTTTCCGCGAAAAAACTCCTTGGGATTATTATCCGCATAGTGGAGATATAACTTATTCTATAGGGCAAGCAATTTCTAACGGAAACCATTATTCACAAGCCGATGCGAAATGGGGAGTTTTATGTATTTCTTCAAACAACCGCGCCCAAATTTTAGACAGTGGAGATTGTCCTAAAAATACGCTTCAAGGAGTTGCGGGTAAAGATGTGTTTATTGATGATGGTAAACCCGTGAAGTTAGAATCCGAGCCAGATAAACCTTATCCACGAGTGGCAGTTGCAATTAATAAACAAGGAAATATTCTTTGGCTGATTGCTGTAGATGGGAAACAGCCACTTTATAGCGAAGGAGTTACGATTGCGGAGTTAACGCAAATTGCTCAAGATTTGGGTGCATATAAAGCTTTAAATTTAGATGGTGGAGGTTCAACCACTTTAGTAATATCAAAGAATAATAAACCAAAGCTGCTGAATGCACCAATTCATACTAAACTACCAATGCGCGAGCGTCCAGTTGCTAATCACTTGGGTTTTTACGCAGACAACCTGTAATTTAAGAGTCTCTATAATATTCAGTAATTGTAAGTTGAGCTACTTGACTCTCAGGTAGTTAATAAATTAATTAAACGATTATTACAAAGCAGTTGTATTAGCTGCGTTGTCAAAAATCAAAAGCTAAACTAGTAGCGTATTCTGCAATTAAAAGGCTAATAAAATGATTCAAGAGCGCGACTATACGTTAATTATTGATAAAAGCGGTAGTATGTCAACCAACGATCAAGCTGGTGGAAAAAGTAGATGGCAGATAATGCAAGAATCTACTCTTGCTTTAGCCAGAAAGTGCGAACAGTTCGATCCCGATGGAATGACAGTTTACCTGTTTTCCGGTAAATTTAAGCGTTTTGACGATGTGACTTCAGATAAAGTAGCGCAAATATTTATGGAAAACGATCCTATGGGTACTACAAATTTAGCAGGTGTTCTACAAGATGCTACAGATAATTATTTTAAACGTAAAGCAGCAGGTGAAACTAAAGCCAATGGAGAAACAATTGTAGTTGTAACTGATGGTGAACCTGACGATCGAAAAGCCGTTTTTGAGGTAATTGTTAATGCTTCTCGTCAGATGGAAAAAGATGAGGAATTAGGAATCTCTATTGTTCAAGTTGGTAGTGACGCTCAAGCAACAAAATTTCTTAAAGCTTTAGACGATCAAATGGAATCAATTGGTGCCAAATTTGATATTTGCGACACTGTAACTTTCGATGATATGGAAGATATGAGTCTTGCAGAGATATTAACTAATGCAATAACTGATTAAATATAGGGAGTAGGGAGTAGGGAGTAGGGAGTAGAAAGTAGGGAGTAGGGAGTAGGGAGTAGGGAGTAGGGAGTAGGGAGTAGAAAGTAGAAAGTAGGGAGTAGGGAGTAGGGAGTAGGGAGTAGGGAATAGGGAGTAGGGAATGGGGAACAGGGAATAGGGAATAGGGAACAGTAATATATTAATCAGTAATAACTTAATTATAGGAGAGATGTCTAATGTTGGAAAATCGCGATTATACGTTAATTATTGATAAAAGCGGTAGTATGTCAACCAACGATCAAGCTGGTGGAAAAAGTAGATGGCAGATAATGCAAGAATCTACTCTTGCTTTAGCCAGAAAGTGCGAACAGTTCGATCCCGATGGAATGACAGTTTACCTGTTTTCCGGTAAATTTAAGCGTTTTGACGATGTGACTTCAGATAAAGTAGCGCAAATATTTATGGAAAACGATCCTATGGGTACTACAAATTTAGCAGGTGTTCTACAAGATGCTACAGATAATTATTTTAAACGTAAAGCAGCAGGTGAAACTAAAGCCAATGGAGAAACAATTGTAGTTGTAACTGATGGTGAACCCAACGATCGGAAAGCCGTTTTTGAAGTAATTGTTCATGCTTCCCAGCAGATGGAAAGAGATGAAGAATTAGGAATATCTTTTGTTCAAGTTGGTAGAGATGCTCAAGCAATGAAATTTCTCAAAGCTTTAGACGATCAAATGGAATCGATTGGTGCCAAATTTGATATTTGCGATACCGTAACTTTTGATGACATGGAAGATATGAGTCTTGCTGAGGTATTAACCAATGCAATTACTGATTAATTATAGGGAGTAGGGAGTAGGGAATAGGGAACAGGGAACGGTAATAAATTAATCCTAATACATTAATTAGAGGAGAATAAATCAATGTTAGAAAATCGCGATTATACCTTAATTATTGACAAAAGTGGTAGTATGGCAACCCCCGATCAAAAAGGTGGTAGAACCAGATGGGTAGCAGCAGAAGAATCAACTTTTGCTTTAGCGAGTAAATGCGAACAATTCGATCCGGATGGTATTACTATTTATACATTTTCTGGACGATTCAAAAGATATGAAAATGTTACATCCACTAAAGTTATGCAGGTTTTTCAAGAAAACGATCCTTCCGGAACAACCGATTTGGCTTCAGTATTGAAACACGCTACAGAAAATTATTTTCAACGTAAAGCGGCGGGAGAAACAAAGGAAAATGGTGAGACAATTTTAGTAATTACCGATGGCGAACCCGATGACAGGAAAGCAGTCATGAAAGTAATTATTGAAACTTCTCGTCGTATGGATAAAGATGAAGAATTAGGAATTTCTTTTATTCAAGTTGGCACCGATCCTCATGCAACACGCTTTCTTAAAGTCTTAGATGACGAAATGCAAAGTGCAGGAGCAAAGTTTGATATCTGTGACACAATTACAATGGAAGATATGGAAGACTATAGTCTTTCAGAAGTGTTGCTAAATGCAATTATTGATTAGTCATTACCATTAACTATAATAAAACAAATGGATTCCATTGATAAAATCTTATCTGAACTTCAAGCTGAATATCAGCAATCAACTAACTCTCCACCAGAGAAAACAGAGGAAGTAAAAAAAAAGAAAATAAAGCTTGACTCCGAAGCATCTTCCTCCCTTTTTACGTCTTCATCAAGAGGAGATGTAATAGATAATATTTTGGCTGAGGTAAAAAAAGATGTTCAAGAAAAACAATTATTAGAAGATCAGCAAAAACAACAAAAGCTTGAACAAGAAAGAATTCGATTAGAAAAAATTAAAGCAGAACAGTTAGAAGCGTTAAAAATTCAAGCTCAAGAATGGTTAGAAAAATTAGACGCATTATCTACCGAAGGAATGTGGTTTGAAAGCTTTGCTCAAAGCTATCCTTCAAAGTTAGAAGCAGCAATTGAGTATTTAAACAGTGAACAGTTAACAGTGAACAGTGAACAGTTAACAGTTAACAGTTAACAGTGAACAGTTAACAGTTAAAAGGGAAATATTATCTTTTTAAAAATTGAATGTTATGCCTTATTCTATCTTTAATACTATTCGATAATACGGTTATCAATTAAAAGCAAACGCTATTTTTCGCGTGATAACTGATAATTGATAACTGATAATTGATAATTGATAATTGATAATTGATAACTGATAACTGATAACTGATAACTGATAATTGATAACTGTTAACTGCTCACTGCTCACTGCTCGCTGTTAACTGATAACTGCTTTGCTCCCCATTCATGCATTGCTTTGAGAATTGGTTGCAAACTGTCTCCTAAAGATGTTAGAGAATATTCTACTTTTGGGGGAACTTCAGCATAAACCTTACGATGTACGATTCCATCTTGTTCCATTTCTCTTAATTGCTGGGTTAGCATTTTTTGAGTAACTCCAGGTAAAGCACGTTGTAATTCTCCAAAGCGTCTTACACCTAATAGCAATTCTCTAATGATCAATACTTTCCATCTTCCTCCGATGATTTGTAGCGTAGTTTCTACTTCACAACTAACCGCCTTCTTAGAGTTTTCTACTAATCGTTTCATAGTTACTTATTAACAAACATCTGACTTTTAAATATAATTTTAATTAAATTTTAATTAGAATTTAATCAGAAATAAATTTTAAAAACTTACTCACAATATTGTCAACAGAACGTCTTAATTGATTTTTACGATACCATCTTTGAAAAGCTGCTTCATATTCTTCACCTTTCATTTGAAAAGTATTCCAGCCATTTAAACCTAAAAACAAACCCCAAAATAGTGCAATGTAAAGCGCCCAGTTAACACCTCCACCCGTAAGCAAATCCAACGATACTAGAAAAGTATTAACAATAGCGTAATTGCCAGCACGCTTTTTTAATCTTCTTCGACGATGCAGGTTAAATGCTTGTCTGTGCTGGATTTCACCCTGTTTCATTGCCCAATCTGCTTCTGCTAATTTTAGAGTTTCCGGCGAGATATCCAACTCCGCAGCGATTTCTAAAAGCACCTCGTGCGAAAACTCCTTATCATCATCCACTTGACGGGCTAGAGCCAACTGCAAAATCTGCTGCACGTCTTCTTGGTTATAACAACGACTAATTTTATCTCCCGAATTCGTCATATTTATCATCTCTTCTATTACTTTTATAGCGAGAATTTCTTCTGAAGGGCATACACATAATACTGCCATAATTCTAGAGTAACAAATCAATCAATCGATTTCAGAGTTAGAAGTTAGGAGTGAGGAGTTGGGAGTTAGGAGTTAGGAGTGAGGAGTTAGGAGTGAGGAGTGAGGAGTTAGGAGTGAGGAGTTGGGAGTTAGGAGTGAGGAGTTAGGAGTTAGGAGTGAGGAGTTACGAGTGAGGAGTTAAGAATTAATATTGTATATGTCTCCATCGCTCTTCCTTCTTCCTTAACCAGAACTTTACCTAAAAATAAGAAAATCACGATTGGAAATTGCTTTTTACAGTTGAGGAAAAATATTAGTGGAATCTGAACAAAATATCCGTACATTATCGGTTGACATTGGTGGTAGTGGTGTAAAGGTAATGGTGTTGGATATTAATGGAAATCCTTTAACCAAGAAATTACGAGTGAAAACACCCCAACCAGCCTCTAAAAAATCAGTTATTGAGGCGATTATAAAGTTAGCCCAAATGGCAGGGGAATTTGAACGAGTTTCGGTTGGGTTTCCGGGTGTAGTACGAAATGGAATAACTAATACTGCGGTAAATTTACATCCTGATTGGATAAACTTTGATTTAGCCACAGCTTTATCTCTACTACTTAAAAAACCAGTAAAAGTAGTTAACGATGCAGATATGCAGGGTTTAGCAGCAATTTCTGGCCAAGGCGTAGAACTCGTAATTACTTTAGGAACGGGATTTGGTTCGGCTTTATTTATAAATGGTAAACTGGTTCCGAATCTGGAAATGGGGCATCACCGCTTTCGTAAAAGTGAGACTTATGAAGAACAATTAGGGCGTGCTGCTTTAGAAAAAATCGGCGCTGAAAAATGGAATAAACGCTTGCAGAAAGCTATCAATTCTTTACAACATTTATTTAACTATGATTATCTATATATTGGCGGAGGTGAAGCAGAAAATATTAATCTTGATTTATCAGCTAACGTTAAAGTTATTCCTAATATTTTTGGATTATTAGGTGGTATTGCATTGTGGCGAGATTGAAAGAAAGGGAGTAGGGAGTAGGGAGTAGGGAATAGGTAGTGAAGAAGGATGAATAAAAAAAGATTAGGACTTAATAGAGCGTCACATTTTTATTGTAGGGTGCTGTGACACTTTGATTTAATTTGAACGTAGAAACAAGGTATTCAGTGTCACGCACCAACCGGATATTATGACAATTGCGTAAGTCTTGAAGATATTAATAAAATCATTTTTGTATATTAAATTATATATTTTTCGTTTGTATCAGTTTGTAGGGTGCTGTGACACTTCGGCTATTTTTGAACGTAGCAATAACCCTTGTAATGTCACGCACCTGCCTGGTGTTATGATAATTGCATAAATCCTAATAATTTTAGGACTTACGCAAAGCCCCACTTTTTAAGGGGGTTGGGGGGATCTAAACGGCTGAAATACTAATTTATCGTTGTGGTTGTGTAAGTCCTAATAATTTGTTAGCAATAAAGTTAATATTAAGAACTTTAACTTTTGATTTAAGCACTAAAGTTCTTAATAAAAAATTAATCAAAGATATGTATTAAGATGTAACACTAGTCTCTGAAGTTGTATTTTCTAATGATTCCTTAGAGGATAATGCTTGAGAAATCCAGTAGGTGAAAATATGAGAAAGCAAACCTAAAGGACCTGCAAATAAGCAAAGTGCAAGGGAATGAAATGTCCAAACACCTGTTTTTCTTCCAGCTAAATAAATATAGCGTCCAACAAATAAATCCATCACTAAAAAATGAATCCATCCGGTTGCAGCAGCAGTTTCATCACCAAAAAATCGAGCAATATCTGCTAATTGAGGATTTGATAAAGCTTCTGCATTCTCAGGTGTTACACTGCTAATAAATAAATATAAATATAGTCCAGCTAAAGGAATAAATGGGATATATGATTCCATTACTCGTTGCGTAACTTTCCACTTTGGCAAAAATATCATTAACGCCCAAAAAGGCAAAACAAAAAGATTCGCAATATTAAATAGTTCGCTGACAGACACAAGAAAACTCCCCTTAATTATTAATAGCGATCGGTATAATTTTAGTATAATTAT
>CAYMZW010000257.1:0-9915 GCA_964395005.1 uncultured Rivularia sp. | reverse complement strand
ACTGCTCACTGCTAACTGCTCACTGTTAACTGCTCACTGTTAACTGCTCACTGTTAACTGTTAACTGCTTACACTTTACTTATTTTAGCATTGGTATATTTTCATATTTTGCAAATTCCTTCTTTCTTAATGGGCGATCTTACGTAATTAGTATTTTAGTAAATTCATTCGGGATTACTCGTTCTGCGACTATGTAATTAATGCTGTATTATACGGATAAAAAGCATTAATTTCTACATCTATAAAATAAAAAATAGTTGAAAATACTGTAATCTTATGATGAAGATAAGAGAATCTACTGAGAATCAAGTTAACCTAGATTTAACTTATGAATAATCTTAGGTGAACAATTATATGCTATGTAGATTAATTCAGAAAAATTATAAAACTCAACAATTAAAATCAACTCAGTTTAACCAGATAAATATTGTCTTTTGCGGAATATACCTTTTAATGTTACTTTTGCTAGCTACAGCATGGTTGCAGTCGGAAGTAAAATTTTCCGTATTGTTCCGAGATACATTTGCAGTCGCTGAAGTACCAATTTATTACGGATTGTTTTCAAATATAGGAATTTGTTTATGGGTAGCTACCGGAGCAATATTATTATTTAGTGCAGCTATTTTATCTAATGCCGATAAATTATCTAAATATTCTAATTTCTTTTTATCTTTTGGAAGCTTGACATTGCTATTAGCGATAGATGATTTCTTCTTGCTGCATGAAAGAGTTTTCCCTTGGTATTTAAAGGTATCAGAAAAAATTACTTTTATGATTTACGGAATCATAGTTCTATACTTAATTTTTAGATTCAGAAAAATTATTTTGCAAAATAATTTTAAAATATTTATCACAGCAATTTTATTTTTATCTTTGTCGATTGCCGTTGACTTGTCGCTTTCAACCGATAGTTTCTTGTTTAAAGTAGACGATACTTATTTTTTTGAAGATAGTTTAAAATTGATAGGTATTGTTTCTTGGTGTTTTTATTTTATTAAGATTAGTGGAGAAAAATTAATCTTATTGTTTCAGGAATAAAAATATGGTTATTCGGTACATAGTATGCTTAAAGGTTTAATTAAAAACTTGAAATCCTAACTATACCTAAACAAATTAGCGTTATCAATTAATTTTCACGATAAACAATTACTTTTATCTCCCCAACCCTATTCCCTGTTCCCTGTTCCCTGAATAAAAAATAGTATTTATTCTTAAAACCGATTAATAAAGCACAAACCAATCAGGAGCCGATAGGATTCATTTATTTTCCAACGAGTGCAGTGAGTTGTTTGACTTCGCCTTTAGAAAATTTGACAATAGAAATCGCATTAGTAGGTAATTAACGAATAGTCGGTATATTTTATTAAGCAATTCCTACTGCTTTTTAATCCTTTTCAAAATTAAAATAATAACTAGTTAACTATGAAGCGAATCAATATAAGTTTAATGAAGGGATGATGGCAGAGAATATTTCAATACAATATAATTAGTATAATTGCTGACAATATATTTGTTAGGTTTGCATTTACGGCGGCTTTTGATTTTTTCTGCATTGGCTCAATAGTCTTGTTTAAATCGTGAATCAAGCATACATTGCAAATAAAGTAGAGTATAACAGCTAAGTTGTAAATGTTGAAAAATTGCGTATCGCAGTTGCTAGCTGAGTACATAGATACATCAGAGTTCTAAGTTGTCGAGAACGATAAATATGAAAAAGCAAATTCTTGGTTTAACAATTATCATATCCACAGTTTTATTAACGGCTTTTCCAGGTTTGACAAATACGGTAAAGAATGTAGCCTTACGTAAAATTGAAAGTGTCAAATATCAAGCTGTCAAATTGGAAAATTCGATGGATGCAATGTTGACTCCCGAACAAGGTGGTATAAGCCCGATGCCACCACCACCACGTTGGATTCCGCCAGTTGAACAAGGTATAAACGATAAAATGCCTCCAGCTAATATACCAAAAGCTCCCGGTTATGGGAATTATACACCCGTACAGTTACCACATAAAGCACCTTGGATTAGACCTTCAATTAAAGATAAAAAACAATTTAGAAACACACCTGCTTATCCGATTCGTTGAATTGATTTTAGATTTTAGATTTTAGATTTTAGATTTTAAAACGTTTACTTTTTGTTTGTTTAGTAAGTTTAGATATTCGTTCAATCAAAAAATACTCACCTTTAATTTAAAGACTAATACTCCTTAAATTTTTACACCCTTGCTCCCAGGTTGAACCTGGGAGCAAGATCGAAAACATCCTCTAAGACGGCTCTTGTTGCGAGTGGTGCAAACAGTTAGATTTATCGTAACAGTTCAGCAAAATGCTGATTTTTTCTACTCCCAATTTTATAGCTTCACCTACTATTAAATTCGTTCTTGTCGAAAACCAGAATAACCATCTGTGGTATACCAATATTCCCAAGTTCCACCAGAAGCATTTAACCAATTATTAAGATCGAAAGATCCGCTTCCTTCCGGTGTTCCTTGAATTCTATACACTTTAACCGCTCGTCCTTTATTATCCCAAATTAACGGAGAACCAGGTTTAATTTTTTCTGGTAATGCGTTATTAGTTTGCAGAAAATATGCATCTTGTCCTTTATCTGAACCATTACCAAAAACTTGAGCAATTCCGTTTTCATCAATAGCCACAAAAGCACCTTCTTCCAAAGCAATTGCGTAAACTGGATGATTTTCAGCCATCATAATTCGAGCCATTAAACCGAAAATTCTTCCGTATCTTGTCTCCGGGTGATTGTCATTGCGTCTATCTAAATGAGTGTCAGTAATTACATTCTTTAAATAGGGAATTTTGATAAAATTACTGTGAAAAATATCTTGGGTATTATCATGACAGGGATTATCTAAAATTTCCGAACTCAGCAATCCTTTATTATAAGGAGCATAATAATAGTCTCCTAAAATTGCCATTCCGGCACTTGTTCCACCGATAGGAACTTTTTTATCATTGATTAAATAATTAATTGCATCTTCAGTAGCAGTTCCTTCCCAATAATCTTCATATTTATTTTGATCGCCACCAGCAATATACAAAGCATCGGCATTTTTAATGATTTGCACCACTTCCGGATTATTAGCAGCTTCTCGACTATCAATAGAAAGTTCCGCAGCAGAATTGATTAAATCAACATAGTTATCAGTAATCCACTGCGCTTGTCTGCCAACTCCACCGCAACGTAATACTAAATAATCTCCCCGATTGGCTTGTTTGAGAAACCATGTAGTAGCAGCATCTTCCCCTACAGCTCCTTTTTCCGCACTACCAATTAAAAGAATCGCGGGCTTTGCAGAAGAACTATTAACCTTTCCATACTCTACAAAATATTCAAAATTATTGCGATCGCCAGTTTCTCTATAATCCGGGAGTTTTATAGTCATAAAGCAATTTAAAGGTAACTCATACTTTTTAATATTACAGTTACTTTGTCGCTTCTGTTTTGTCGCTATTTTTACGCGCTAAAAAAATATTTATCGAATTTATTTGTACTATTTTAAGCGAGCATAATAACTACCTCGATCCATTATTTTTAGTAAATGCACTGATTGCGCTGTATTAATAATATATATAATCAAATGTATACACTGAGGCATCATAAATATGACGTTGAGGTTAAAAGAGTGAAAAATATTCAGCAAACTGCTACAGAATTAGTTATAAAAAATCAACTAGATGTACCCCGATTAATATCAAGTTTTATGGTGGGTACATTTTTTATGGGTATTCCAGTTTTGATGACGTTGGGGATACTTTCTCAAATAACCATAACTACATTGAAGTGTAAAAGATTAGAACCGACTCTAATAAATTGTGAGAAGCAAGAATCATATTTGTTTGGTTTAGCAGAGCAACCACCAATAAAATTTAGTCAAGTTAAAAGTGCGAAATTCAAATCCAAAGAGGGAATTGATAGCGAAGGCAATCGCACAATTGATAATTGGGTGACTCTAGTAACTAGCAGTGGTGAAGAAACTTTTGTAGAAGATTTTATTACTGTAAATGGTGTTAGGGGATCGGCTTCCGAAATGCAAGAGATAGCAACCCAAATTAACAACTTTATTCAATCCAATCAAGCTTCGTTGCAGATTCAGCAAGATTTACCAGAAGATTTTGTTCAAATTATTCCTATACTTGGATTTATGAGTATCTTTTTCTTCGTTGGGGCTGCTGTAATATTTACAGAATTTCGTTCTGAAAAATTAATACTTGACAAAAAATCCGGTCAGTTAATACTTGAGCAAAAAACATTGTTGGATAAAAAATATGAATATTATCCGCTAAATGAAATCCAAGGAGTTGATATAAAAGAGGAATATTATGGTAAGGCAGGTAAATTTTATGAACTAAGGCTGATACCGAAAAAAACTCTGAAGCTGATACCAGAAAATATTTATAAAGCAATACGTCTTTCAGACAAGAAATTACTATGTATAAAAAATCTACGGGCAACTATTTATGAATTTCTAGCAATACCATTACCAAAAACTTTTCCATACTTCTTTCTTCGCGCTCTGTTTGTAGAAAAGTTAATCGCAGAAGAAAACGCTACAACTCTACTTTTTGCCGTAGTGTATGCGATTTCAATCAAAAGACTTCCAAAATAACAAACCCAATTTACTGTAGATTATAAGATTAACGCTTATCTACATATAATTTACATTTATGACCGCTGCATCAAAAAATCAACAGGGTGAAATTGGCGTTGCTGTAGTAGGAACGGGATTTGGTAAAAAAGTCCACATCCCCGGATTGAAAGCTCATCCCCGTACTAAAATAGCCGCAGTTTACAATCGCGATTTGGATAAAGCCAAGGAAATCGCTGAATCCAACGACATCCCAAACGCTTGCGATAATCTTACAGATATCCTGCAATTACCAGAAGTACAAGCAGTCGCGATATCAACACCACCATTTCTACATTACGAAATGGCAAAGCAAGTTTTACAAGCCGGGAAACATTTATTATTAGAAAAACCAGTTACTTTAAACGTCTCAGAAGCCAAAGAACTTTACTATTTAGCCAAAGAAAAAAATTTAGCCGCCACCGTAGACTTTGAATTTCGCTTCGTACCCGGATGGTTATTATTTTGCGAATTATTAGCTCAAAACTATGTTGGCAACAAACGCTTAATTACAATCAACTGGTTTGGCTCCTCCAGAGCTAACCCCGATCGCGCATGGAACTGGTATTCTCAAAAAGAAAAAGGTGGTGGTGCTTTGGGTTCCCTTGGTTCCCACACCTTCGACTACATTCACTGGTTATTTGGCGAAGTAAGTCGAGTTAACGCTCATTTTACAACGGCAATTCCCCAAAGACCAGATGCGACTGGAGAAATGAAACCCGTAAATTCAGATGATACCTGTGCGTTAATGTTGGAATTAGCCTCGGGAACCTCCTGTCAAGTTTCCCTAAGTGCAGTAATTTTTGCACCACGTACCCATGTAATAGAAGTTTATGGTGATGAAGGGACATTAATATTAGCTAGCGAAAATCAAAAAGATTACGTACATGGATTTCGGGTTTGGGGTGGTAAAGCAGGTAAACCAGTTGCAGAAATCGAAATTCCCAATCGATTAACCTTTCCTAAAAACTATGCAGATGGACGAATTTCCGGATTTTTGCGAGTGGTGGATCAATGGGTTGAAGCGATTAATAGCGGAGAATCCACCACACCATCTTTACGTGAAGGAGTTTATTCTCAACTGTTGATGGATAAATCTCACGAATCTAATCAAACATCAAATTGGGTGAATGTACCAAGTTTAAATCAGATAGTTAGCAGTTAGCAGCGATCGCTAACCAGTTTTTGAGTAGGTTGGGTGGCTCTGTGCTTAACCCAACATCAGCTATCTTATAATGTTTTATCTAATTTTTATTAACAACAGAAATTAATTTTATGCAATCTGTAGCACAGTTTTTTGAGCGCTTGGTCTGCTTTGTGCGCCATTGCTTGTAGCATTTGTGTAAGCCCTGGCTATTTTGGAAATAGCATCAATGGCAACCTCGATATCAGTCCAAGAAACATCTAAATGAGTAACAGCCCGAATAGATTTACCAACGGCTCCCATTTTCACACCATGCTTTTGTAAAAGATTAAGGAACATAGCTGTATCAATTCCCAGTTTGGAAACATCAAAGAAAACAATGTTTGTATCCGGCGAAGTGTCTCTAACTGTAATTCCTTCGATTTGACTCAATCGTCGAGCCAAATAAGTTGCATTTTTGTGGTCTTCTTGTAAACGTTGAACATGATGGTCAAGGGAATGAAGACAACCTGCTGCAATAATACCAGCTTGACGCATTGCGCCACCAAACATATGTTTATATCGACGTGCTTCGGCGATGAACTCCTTTGTACCAGCAAGAACAGCACCCATGGGCGCTCCTAATCCTTTACTAAAGTCAATCCACACAGAATCAACACAAGAAGCAAAATCCTTGGCTGTAGTTTGAGTTGCAACAACTGCATTTAAAAGTCTTGCTCCATCCATGTGGGTGGCTAAACCTTTTTGACGGGCAAAATCACACACCTGCTGTAGTTCGTCGAGTTGCCAAACCGTACCTCCTGCAAAATTATGGGTTTGCTCAACGCACAATAATCGTGGATTTGCAGAGTAAAGATAAGGAGCTATTGCCACTCTATCAAGTGCTTGTTGCACATCATCCGCTGTAAAAATCCCTCGCTCGCTGGCAATGGGTTCCATTAATACACCAGAAGTCATTGCTGCACCCCCCGATTCAGCTCGAATTATGTGCGCCATATGTTCTGCTAGCACCACATCACCAGGGCGAGTATGTGCCTTAATTGATACAAAATTACAGATAGTTCCACAGGCAAAGAAAAGAGCGGCTTCTTTACCTAGTAAATCTGCGGTCCGTTCTAATAATTTGTTAACGGTTGGATCTTCTCCTTTCTGCTCATCTCCAACGGGTGCATTGGCGATCGCCATTCGCATTGCTTGTGTAGGCTTTGTTTCTGTATCGCTTGTTAGTAAAATCATAATTACTCCTATCCTGTTAGTATATAGTGGTTTTGGGTTTATTAATTCAAAATTAATTCAAAGATGCTTACCGATTAAACAATTTGTATTTTGAGTTAGTAAATTATATATAAATATTGACAATTTATAATTAATTTATACTCTATCTCGTTGAGCAATAACTAAATCTGGGATTCAGACTATAGATAATATCCGAGGAAAATAGTAATGGTTTGTCTTTCTGTTTTTTAATAGGGGCTACAAAATTTAAATTATGCAATTTTGATCGAATTCAAATTGGTAACTCCTCAAAATTTCGTGGTAGGGAGTTATTCAGGCATCTACAGCATATTTCTGGTTGGTGAGGTACATTCACACGGGCAGGGATGCCCGTAGCACAAGAATTTCATCACATCAAACTGTACCTCCTGCAATCTGCATGCTGTATGAGCAACTATAGAGCGATAACAACTATAAATACAGTTATATTAGAGGTGTATTAATGATTACAATTAATCGTTGATTTGTACTCGATCTCCTTGAGCAATAATTCGACCTGGTATTCCGACTACTGTAGAATTTGCCGGTATGTCTTTTAGAACTACTGCAACTGCACCAACACGGACGTTACTGCCAATATTAATATTACCAAGAATTTTGGCACCCGAACCGACAGTGACATTACGTCCCAAGGTTGGATGACGTTTACCGCTCTCCTTTCCGGTTCCACCGAGGGTTACACCCTGATAAAGTAAACAATAATCTCCTACTACTGCGGTTTCGCCGATAACTACTCCCATACCGTGGTCAATAAATACACCTTTGCCGATACGTGCGCCGGGATGAATTTCAATTCCTGTCAAGAAACGAGCGAGATGGGAAATAAAACGGGGTAAAAAGAAAACGCCAAGCTTGTGAAGCAAATGGGCTATACGATATAAGATTATCGCTTGAGGGCCTGGGTAAAGAAGAAATACCTCTAACCAATTTTTTGCAGCTGGATCGCGCTTCATCACAATCGCATAATCTTCGACTAAAGTTTCCCAACCTCTTTTGAGGAAAGTCCAGCTTTTTTGAAAAGAATAAACACTGCTCGGTAATTTTTCATTAGCAATCATGGTTAACAACCTCTTTACTATAGTTTTTTGAATTTATAAATCGGGATTTGGAGTTATCAAAAAGGTGGGTTTATTGCAAAAATATTCAGAATATTGGCAACAAACCCCTTGATATAACCCTGACAAACAGGCACTTAGCACTATTTATCTTGTTCTAATTGCATCTAGAACTTGGGCTGATTTTTTACCAACAAAAGTATTGTTGAGCATGGTATGAGAATCATCTGTTGGACCAACATCAGAATCTGGATGATAGATAATAATTTTTAACAAGTCATCAATTGCATGAAAGCTGTGTAACTTGTTCTCTGGAAGACAGAAAACCGTTCCAGGCTGCATCTTGAAGGTTCCTTCATCCACCTCACAAGTTCCACTACCCGCAGCAACAAGTCCAATTCGCAATGAAGGATGGGTATGAGGAGTTTGGGATATACCAGGAGGAACATAGAGGAAATTTAAGCATGCTTCTCCACGTTTTAGAGGATTAATCAGAACTGTTGAGGAGCAGCCATCGATATATTTGAGTCTCCCAAAAGGTTCGATTGGTCCCCCAATATTGAAAAGTCCAGTGTAATTGAGGAGCGTTGCAACTAAAACTTGTCCCGAACCATCTAAAGAAAAATTACCTGGAACAGCGGCAAAGCAGTGTTCTTTTAATAAAAATTCTCCGCTACTGCACTTGAGAGTAACTTCACCCTCCGAAACAAATAAGAAATGAGTATCGGCTTCACTCTCATCAACTTTTATCGAATTAATAACCCAACGAGCAATTGATGGATGACCTGCCATTGTATAGTCTAGTTGTATTGTTTCTAGGAACTGCTGGCAGTAAAATTCTTGTCTTGTTGTAGTAGTCATCGATAATACCCTATGGAAATAGATTTGGTTTGTCTTTCTATTTTTCAATAGGGGCTACAAAATTAATTTATGCAATGCCTGCAAAATCAAATTTTTTCGGTAAGCGTTGCGATTGTGATTTTAGGCGTTGCATAAATGCGCGATGAATCAGATAAACACGTAACTGGTAACTGTCATGGTACTGCTTACTGATTGCTAACTGTGTTCTGACGACGGTAAAGTTCAATTGTATTTTGCTTGATTTTTACGTCGTAGTTACCAAAAAAATCGTGTCCTAAAAGTCCAGTTTGCGCCTTGGGAGCTATGGCGACTCGAACGTTATTAACCTCAGCACCACCAGCACCAATTGATTTTACTTGAGCCGTTTTTAATTTGATTATCGAACCATCGGCGATGCTAGCTTGAAGGGTTCCCGAAGGCTTTATCTGTAAAGCATTTGCCATTGATTGGGTAATTAACGTACCGCTAGCACCCGTATCAAATATCATCTCAAAAGTTTTTTTACCGTTGAATGTAACATCTATTATGGGAGTATTGCCGCTACGGCGTTTGATCGGAATTCGATAAACTCCCGTATCCACAGGTTCGACTGGTGTAATACCGCAAAGACGACCTAAATCAATGGTTCTACCGTCTTCGGTTGTCATAAAACAGGCTCCTGGATCGTTAGCCCTAGCGGTATTACTTGATGAAAGTAATATTAATAATAATGTAGATATAACTGTAACTTTGGTAGTCCACCGACTGAAAATACCTTTCATATATAATTTTCCTAAATTTGCCGAACCTGCCTATTATTAGGGTACCCAGGTGGAGATAAAAATTTAGCCCGGTTGTATAAAGGTATAGTGAACAGTTAGAAGTTAGGAGTTAGGAGTTAGGAGTTGTAGAGACGCGATATATCGCGTCTGTACAGGAGTTATGAGTTA
>CAYMZW010000256.1:0-9920 GCA_964395005.1 uncultured Rivularia sp. | reverse complement strand
GTAGTGCAACGCACCATTTTAGTTTTAATGTCTAAAATTGACAGGAAGAATCTTTACTATTTTGTATAAATACGTCGGTGCTGAGGAAATTCGGCTAAACACAGCGAATTTACCACCGGGAAATAAAATTTTATCAATTGATGATATTGATAGCTGGATTCGAGAAACCAAACAAAAGCCAGATAGCTCGGGATTAATTGCAGCGACTTTCGTTATAGATTGGTATGGTTATTTAAGAATTGCTGACAGATGTGGAGAACATATTGCTTGTGCTGGCGGTAAATCGGTGCGATCGGCAGGAGAAGTATTTTTTCAAAAAAGTAAAAATCGGTTAGAAGTAGCTGAAATTACTAATCAATCAACAGGTTTTTGTCCGCAGCCAGAATCTTGGCAGCACGTTGTAAAAGCTCTCGATTTAATAAATATTCCTCATCCATCTTCGTTTACCATCGAATTTATTTTTCGACGCTGTTGTGCTTGCAAGCAAGTAAATATTGTTAAAGATAATTTATTTATTTGCTCTGTTTGTGCAGCTAAGCTTCCTTTAACTTGGAATTTTAGTTGATGAGAAAATTAATACTTTTTTCAGATACCAATAATATATGTCATCTCAAGATAATTTAATTAATATCGCCGATATTCAAGCAGCAGCGAAACGTCTTGATGGAATTGCTCGTCGTACCCCGGTTTTAGCTTCTACAAACGTTAATCAAATTACAAATTGTCAAGTATTTTTCAAGTGCGAAAATTTTCAGCGCACTGGCTCTTTTAAATTTCGTGGTGCATATAACGCGCTGTCACAACTATCGGAACAACAAAAACAAAAAGGTGTGCTGACTTTTTCATCGGGAAATCATGCTCAAGGTATCGCACTTGCAGGAAAATTGCTCGATATTCCTACTACAATTGTGATGCCAGAAAATGCCCCCGCAGTCAAACAAAAGGCAACTCGCGGTTATGGTGCCCAAGTGATTTTGTATAACCCAAAACAAATTTCTAGAGAAGAATTAGCCCAAAAATTAGCACGAGAAAAAGATTTAGAAATTATTCCTCCTTTCGATCGTACCGAAATAATTGCAGGGCAGGGAACAACAGCTTTAGAACTTATTCAAGAAGTTGAGGAATTAGATTTACTGTTAGTTTGTTGTGGTGGTGGTGGATTAATTTCTGGTTGTGCGATCGCCACTAAATCACTTTTACCAAATTGTCGCATTATCGGAGTTGAACCCGCACAAGCTGATGATGCAACTCGCTCGTTTCATTCAAAAACTCTGCAATTTGTCAATAACCCGGATACGATTGCTGATGGTGCGAGAACATCAAGTTTAGGAAAGATAACTTTTCCTTTGGTTTTAAAATATGTTGACGATATCACGACAGTATCAGAACAAGCGATTATTCGCACCATGTATTTTATTTGGGAAAGATTGAAAATAGTTGTCGAACCCACCGGAGTTTTAGCTGCTGCGGCTTTGTTAGAAGGTGTGGTGAAAAGTCCGGGTTCTAAAATTGGTGTAATTATTAGTGGTGGGAATGTAGATTTAGTGCAAATGGGAAAGTTGTTTGATTCTAATTTTTAACTGATATCTTGGATCATTGGAGTAGGAGGTTAAAAAAACCGGGTTTGCCGATATTGCTGTAAGATGTCAGCTGACACAAAGAATAATTCTTAATATTGCAAACGCCAAATTTCTTTAAGTTTATCAACCGCATCTTTTTGCCGTTGTTCAATAATTTGAGGAGTCCATTCATTTTGAGTTAAAACTTGAGTCGTTAATGCGAAAGGAGATACTCCCGATTTGGTTGTAAAATATTTTTCTTTTTTGTATCCAAAATCAAAATTTTGTGCTTCGCTATTTTTATGAGCAGAGAGTAAAACTAAATTACCTAAACGATGTAAATATTTTTCTCTTTCTTCTTGAGTAGGGAACCACTGTTCCCATTCACTTCCTTGAGGAGGATTTTGTGGAAGTACGTGTTCAATTGTCGGATATTGGGAATAGGTGATCTTAGGATTAGAAATAGCATCATTAAGACGTATTAAGACATACAATCTAATTTTTTTCACTAAGTAAATATCACCATTAAGTTGATTAACAATTGCTTGATTTTCTTCTGGTGTGAGTTGGAGTGGTGAATCGGATGTATATAAATCTGTGGCGTTTTCAATTGCGTTTAATAACTTCCCATATCGTTCGATACGCCGATCGATATTAGCTCTGTAAATCATTAAACCAGAAGCAAGACGGTCTAAATCTGTAAAAAAGCGAATTAATAATTCAGGACGATGATAATTTTGTGATAAATAAAGAATTGCAGGAGGTATCCAATCAGAATTATCAATCCATAGCAACCAATAAAATATGCGATTTATTTCGGCACCTAAATGATTATTTTGATCGTATATTTTATATTTAATATCATAAAGCGCATTTGATAAAGGAATCAAAGTTTTATCAATAAATTCTTGGGGGAATTCTGTGATAGTTGGTTGTGATTCTTTAAGTAGTTCTGTAATGATACTTTTACGAGGTTTGGATTTAAAGATAATCATCCTGATGTAAGAAAATAAATTTTTAAATGAATATAATCCTAATTTTTCTTCAGCGTTTTCCCATTTCACACCATATCTATCTTGCATTTTTGGAGAAATCTTACCAAGAATTTCAGCTTTCAATATATCGGCAAGAGATAAATCTAAACCCCGATTATTCATTACTGAAAATATCCTATATGCAGAATCAAAATCGGGAGTGGTGATAATTACTAAGCAGCAACGAGTAACAATAAATTGTGTCAAGCGAAACAGTTGCTCTCGATCGTATTTTTGTAAACTTTCTAAAAATAGGAAAGCATTATTTTTAATGTTTTTACAACTATCAGAGTAATTTGATATATTAACATTTCGCAGTTTTGAAATACCAAGAACATCTTGAATATATTCTCGAAAAAAGCTATTATCTTTATCGCGTAAAGTTAGTCTGTATTGATTTTCTTTACTTATACCAATTTTCTTCGCTTTTTGATAAATATACTCGACTAAATCATTACTTTCTTCTGTTGGTAATAATTCTCTTAAAACAGATAGTAAAATAGTAAGTGTGGTTAAGCGTTGCTGACCATCCACAACTTGAG
Source organism: uncultured Rivularia sp. (assembly GCA_964395005.1). GTDB lineage: Bacteria > Cyanobacteriota > Cyanobacteriia > Cyanobacteriales > Nostocaceae > Rivularia. Next base: position 6,785 of record CAYMZW010000256.1, on the reverse strand, counting down.
CATCTGGTTTATGTTCTGACTTAATTAGTACAATACTACCTAAAAAATAAGGATTAATATCCTCAATATCTTTGTTTGTATCTTCCACAGCTACAACTAAATCTTCAAGCAATTCTTCCGCTTGTTCAGTAGTCCAAGCATAAGGACGTTGATATAAGGGAATTTTAAATACGAAATCGTTGCTAAATACTTTGTAGAGGGGAAGTTCTTTTGCTTGGATATTTATGCTACTCATGTACTTATCCTTTATTAAGTTGGTATAAAAGTAGTATTCCCAAAAGTAATTAAAAAACTCTTCTATGCAGAACTAGCTGAGGATTTATTTTCCTTTACCTTACTCAACCAAATCACCGTATCTTCTAAACCAAGTGCAATTTCACTTCCTAATGTTTCTATATAAATCATTCCATCGCTAATTGCTAAACCTCTGATGGGATACCACGTATTTCTGATGCGGATAAGAAGCTCTAATTGAATTACTCTACCTTCAATTTTGCGGCGATATTTCCACCAAGTTCTCCATAACATACCTGATTTCTGGCAATGCATTTCATAACCTGGTGGAATTTGACAATATTGATACTGATAAAAACCACGACTATCTACTTCTCCCATCAGCAGAAAGTTGTATTCGGCTAATACTTGGCTGATTAATTGCCAGTAATTTGACTTGTGTCTAATGAAAAATGGATTTAATGTACGCTCAAGTTTAGTTGTAGCAATAATCCCTTCTTTTTTTGCCGTTAATTGATTGCTTTTATAAACTGCTTCACCCTGTAATGTTGAATTCGCTAATAAAACTTGCTTTTTTTGTATGGATAGTTTAACAAACTCTCTAATCAAATCAATATCGGATAACATTGGAAACCAGAAATAAGAATATATGTTATCTTACCCATTCAATTCGCTTATTATTCGTTGGTATAAATACTGTATTTTATTGCAAAAATATTAACTATCTAGTTAGTTACCGCAAATTTATCTTTTGCAAAAGCAATTTTCTCTTCAATTCCGGAAAGTTTATTTGCATATGATTCAATTGTTTTTAATCGAGGAATTAACCCTTCCTGATTAGCAATTTGGATTGAAAGTCCAGGGCGAGCGTTAATTTCTAGCAATAATGGGCCTTTTTCTTCATCTAAAACTACGTCAATACCGAGATAGCCAAACTCAGTTTTTTCGCATAATTTCGCTGCCATATTCAAAATAGTATCCCAGTGAGGAATTTGGCGATCGCCCAAGATAGCGTCAGTATCAGGATGTTTTTCGATGTAGCGATTATTTTGAATAGCTGTAAGTGTTTTCCCTGTACTAAGGTCAATACCTAACCCCAAACCACCTCTGTGTAAATTAGCTTTACCATCAGAAGCTTTGGTTGGTAAACGTAACATTCCCATTACGGGGACACCTTGATAAATAATTACCCGCACATCTGGAATGCCTTGATAAGCAATTTCATCAAAAACCGGATCGAACTGCACCGCATATTCAATAATTGTTTTATCACTTAATCCGCCGAGGGAAAACACTCCACCAAGGATATTATGAATGTGATATTGCAAATCGGATTTGGAAAGAATCTTACCGCTAGGCTTTTTGAAACCTTCGTCGGTAACTTCAACAATTGCTTCAATTCCATCTCCGCCACTACCTTGAGCGGGTTTGACTACAAAGGAATCATGTCCATCAATAATTTCTGATAGCTTTCCCACTTCATTTTGAAACGAAATCACACCGTAGGTTTCTGGAATTGGTACGTTAAGTTCCTCTGCAATTCTCTTGGTTTCTAATTTATTATCAGCCAATTTATAAAGTTTGCGCGGATTGCTAGGGAAAAGGTAATCAACATTACGAGCATTGATTCCGAGAACCCCTTCACGCATGAGTGTAAATAGAAACATCTTTCGATTTTAGATTTTAGATTTTAGATTTTGGATTTATTAAGTTAGGAGTTAGGAATTAGGAATTAGGAATTAGGAATGTAGAGACGTAGCACTGCTACGTCTGTTAGGAGTTGGGAGTTAATATTTAAGACTTATCTCTGCTCCATGCCCAATGCCCCATGCCCAATGCCCCATGCCCAATGCCCCATCTGTTCTAAGACTGACTCAACTGCTTCTGCATTGATTTAAATCGGAAATATTCTGTCAGTTTATAGCCGTTATAACGTCCGACAAGAATATTAATTCCTAAGACTAATAACAAGAGTTCTGGGAAGGTAAATGCTAAATGTTGAATGTAAGGATTAATTACGCATAAGTAACCGATAATTGCTACAAAAACAGTTCCTAATCCGGCGATTATTGTTTCTTTTGCTCCTGATTCTTCCCAACTTAAAGCGGCTCTTTCTATGAGCATGGCTAAGATAACAATCGGGAATAAAGAAATCGATAATCCCAAATTTATGCCGAATCTTTGTAGGATTATTGCTAATATTCCAATTGTTAAAACAGTTGCTGTTAAAATTGCAGCGAGTCTGGGTACAATTAATAGCTGTAGTTTATCTAGATAGGCACGAATTGCCAGCCCAATAATTACAACTAAAACAAACAGAGGTATACCAACAATCAGTCCAGTTTCCCTAAATGCGAGCGCAATTAATATCGGCGTAAATGTTCCGAAAGTTTGCAATCCTACCATTTGATGCAAAACCGAAATAATTAACGCACCAATCGGAACTAGCACCAATACCCTAAATACTCGCTGTGTTGCCAAAGGTAAATTCAATAAAGAATATTCTAAAAAGGGATTTGTAGCTTTTTGTTTTTCCCAAAGTGCTTGACTAATTCCTTTGTCGGTATTTGGTCGAATTACTACTTCTAAATTGACATCTCCCGTACCTTTTGCGCTTAAAGCACTATCAGTTCCATACCACCAAGTTAAATATCTATCTTGGGTTCCGAAATTACGGTCAATTGTATCGTAAGCCAGCCAACCTTTATCGGTTTCTACCTCCAACCACTGAATAAAATCGGTTGAGTAAACTTCTTGGTTATTAAATAAAATTCCGTTAGCAACCCGCGCTGGAATTTTAGCTTGTTTTAACAAAAATACTGTTAATTCTGAGGTTGATTCTTTAATATTCAAAGTTCTACGAATAGCACGAACTCTTATATCATCGGGATTAAGGGCTATTTGATAAACTTGTTTGGCGAAATCTAAAGTATTATCCCCTGATTGTCTTGCTTCTCTTAAAATTGATTCAACTTCTGCTGTTGGAAAATTCTCTTCTAAATTTTCTTCAACGACTGCGTTATCTTCACCAAAGTTACTCAACTGCTGCTCGACAATTTTATCTCCTGTAACCGAAACTGCTTCGCTATCAGATTGGGAATTATTTTTGGCTAAATCTGTTTTATCAATAATTGCTCGATAAAATATTGCTTCGCTTCCTTTGGCATTTTGATTATTAAATACAGCTACGCGATTTGATGAGTTTTTCTTCTCAACTTGGCGAGTATAACCATCATTGATAAAATCTTCGCTGATAATTTTGTAACCGGGAGAACTTTGAGGAAGCTGTAGTTTGATTTCACTTGGTAGCGCGTTTTGTGAATCTAGTACTCTTCCTTCAGAATTTACTGCTAATTTAGCTTCAACATACCAATTTTTATAAGCTTGATTTGGCAATAACGGAATATCTGTAGCAATTACTTTATGAATAAAAATTGCTAAACTTATCGCTGCTAAAAATAAAGCTAATATTAAAGCATGAAAATTACGATTCATTTTATTTCTCCTCTGCTTCACAATTTGACTTTGCGGTAAAAGTTTCAGCAGAGCTTACAGCTAGCTTGCCTTTTTTCAACATATTACGTCCGATGAGAACTGAATAGTTGAAATCATCTCTATCGGCAAGGTTAGCTTCTTCTTCAATCCACCTACCTGCAACACAAAACTTCATTCGCACTACCGCACGCCGTTGTTCACCTTTAATTTTCACCCATCTTTCTATGGGACGTTCAAAGACTTTTGTAACTCCTTCTGTGTTGGTATACCTAAATTTTATTGTGCCGCCAGATTCAGATTCATTATCTGGCTGTTCTAAAATTTCGGCATTAATTGAAGTTGTTTTAGCTCCCGTATCAAGCTTAAATTTGATATCTTTATTGATGCCGAGAATCTGACCATTTTCTACCCAGCCAACGGTTTTAATATCTGCTTCATTTAAACTTACTTCTTGAGTTTGTCCGATGCTGCAACCCGCAATAGATAATAAACTAAGAAATAAAATCAGATATTTTTTTTTAGCTACATAGGGCTTATGTAGACTAAATCTACTTTTCATAAACTTTAAATTTCAACTCAAGAACAGTTTTTTTATTCGTAATAGCCAATATATTCGCTTGATGTTGCAATACAGTTCGTTCTTTAGGAAGATTTTTAGAACACTGATAGTATAAATTCGATCGAATATAATATCTCACTATATAGGGTTTGTAAAAACATTACCGATCGTATAATTAACTAGCAATAGTTAAACGTATTTCAAACAACTATATTAATTATTTGCTAAATTTGTAATAAAATCATTTTCAGAAACAATTTATAGAATTTTGTATAAGACTATATTTTTTTATATTGGAAATAATGACTCTTCAGTACTTAGTATGCTAAAAATACAATAAAAAGCCATCAAATTAAGAAACAATAGCGCACATTGACTCGTTGGTGCCGGGAATTGAACTACTGCTGCGCTTTCTTCGATTACGTAGAGACAGGCTAGAAAATTAACTTATTAAAACCATATTTTACTAAAGCCTGTTTTAAACGGATTGAAAAAAAGTAAATATGTTTTATTGAAAAATGAATCAGATTTGAATGAAGAACAAAAAATAAAGCTTGCATTAGTTAAAGAAGTATCTCCCACTCTTAAATTAATGCATGAATTAAAAGAAAAAATAAGAATTATTTTTAATGAGACAAACGATTGCTTAGCAGGATTATTTCAATTAGGGATGTGGCTATAAACTGCCTGCATAGCATTTTCCAATTAACCAGAAAACAATTATTCGCTGGTTGGATGAAGTTATCGCTTACTTTGATAACGGTATAACTAATGGTGTAGTTGAGGGTATTAATAATAAATTAAAGCTTATTAAACGGTCAGATTATGGATTCAGAAACTTTAATAACTTTAGAATTAGATGCTTACTTAACTGGAATTATAAATATTAGCTTAGCATACTAAGTACTGAAGAACCATTTTATTTGATTGAAAAAATTTTTTTTGGTGAAAATATGAGATAATTAAAAAATAAATTACTTTACTTTTTATAATGGGAATATAAGTAAAATTTTTATTGAATGCAAGCCTCCGCATTATTTAAATTCATCTCTACAATAAATATTACCATTAAACCGTTACTAATAAAAAAATTCCGCTATTATTATCCAAAAAATTTTTTAGGCGATTATATATACCGTGAGGGCAAAAAAGTTAAGTAATTAACTCATTATAAGCGGGATTATATAGGATATATTCGTAAAAAATAAAACATTGACCTGATTAAGTAAGGTAAATCGGTTGTTTTTAATAACTGATTTGTTAATCTTGGCAACCCAATAGCGTTTATAAGTAACGTTTGATGTAACTCGATGATCGAAACCTTATGACTACGTTGATAATTTTACGACAGGGATTTAGATAGGCTGTTAAATGCTTGTAAAATAAGGGCAATTATAAATTCACTGTGAAACCAACCTACCGCCAGATTTAAAAATGAAATTATTTACTTAATGCGGGATAATTTCTTACTTTTGCGCTTTAATACTCCCACCGTACCTATTGCACCAATTGCCAAGGTACTTAACACTGTAGAAGGTTCGGGAACGGTTTCATGTTTAATTGCACTCAAAGTTACATCTGCTACTAAACGATGAGTTTTTGAAGTTGGATGAAAGGTATCAAAGAAGATAAATTCATTGGGATCTATAGATTCAGAAAAAGCAATCCCTTTAGGGTTTTGACAATCATCTATAATATCACCAACAACTCCTACCACACAAGAACTAGCTGGATCTTGGCTAAAACCAAATTCTTCTGGATTGGCTACTACTTGATTAAAAACAGAATTGACATCAACGGGAATAATATTAACATTTGAATTTCCATCAAAACCATCTAAGGCTTGCTCTAATAATGCATTATGAGCGAGGGTAAGTTGAGTTAATTGAGCTTCCGTGTTTGAGGCGATCGCAGATGGAAGTTGACCTAAATCCGGTAAGTTAAATACGGCGATATTTTTCGCACCTGCTTGAGTTAATGTTCCAATTGCATCTGATAAATTGCTGACTGTTTGATTGGGATCTGTAACGCCACTAAATAAGTAATCATTAGCACCTCCCCACACTGTATAAAGTGCATTTGGATCTGCTGGTTGATTATTTTGCTGTAAGTTTTGAGTGAATAAACCAACTTGTCCTAAAACTCCTGGTAAACCTGAATCGGGATCTAAAGCATTATTTGAACCAGAAGAAGAACCACTTACAGCGAAGTTAACGCCATCTGTAGGAATATTTGTTTGTTGTGGAATGAATTTAGTAGGAGTTAAACCGATCTCGTCTCCAACAAAATCTACCCAAATATCGCCATTAGAAAAACGCCCTGGAGCATAAGGAGGGCTGGGAGGAATTGCTGTTTCGGGATTTACTAAACCTCCGGTAGCATTAAATAAATTACCCGTATCTGAAAGACTATCGCCAAACACGTAGAATTGACTAAAGTTGCTAGCCATTGCTTTACAAGGCAGCATGAATGAAAAGAGAACAAATCCTGCCGTTGT
>CAYMZW010000255.1:0-9995 GCA_964395005.1 uncultured Rivularia sp. | reverse complement strand
ATCATCTTCATCAGCGAGTTATCGGACAAGATGAAGCAGTATCGGCAGTTTCTGCGGCAATTCGTCGCGCTCGTGCGGGAATGAAAGATCCGCAACGTCCTATAGGTTCGTTTTTATTCATGGGACCTACGGGTGTTGGTAAGACGGAATTGGCGCGGGCTTTAGCAAAATTCATGTTTGACTCCGAAGACGCTATGGTGCGTTTAGATATGTCGGAATACATGGAAAAACATTCTGTATCGCGGTTAGTGGGAGCGCCGCCAGGATACGTTGGTTTTGAAGAAGGCGGTCAACTTTCCGAAGCAGTGCGCCGTCGTCCTTATTCTGTGATACTACTTGATGAAGTTGAGAAAGCTCATCCAGATGTCTTTAATATTTTGCTACAAGTTTTAGATGACGGTAGAATTACTGACTCACAAGGAAGAGTTGTAGACTTTCGCAATACCGTGATTGTGATGACGAGTAATATTGGTAGCGAACATATATTAGATATATCCGGCGATGATTCCCAGTACGAAAAAATGCGGAATCGAGTCATGGCAGCCTTGCGAAAACACTTCCGCCCCGAATTTGTCCAACGCATCGACGACTTAATTATCTTCCATGCTCTGGGTAGAAAACAAATGGGACATATTGCTCGCATCCAGTTAAAACGAGTCGAAAGTTTACTAGGAGATCAAAAAATATCTGTTGAAATTACTCCCGCAGCTTGCGAGAGACTGGTAGAAATCGGTTACGATCCAATGTACGGCGCTCGCCCAATTAAAAGAGCAATTCAGCGAGAAATCGAAAACCCCCTCGCCACCAAGATATTAGAAAACACCTTTATAGCTGGTGACACAATTGTCATTGATAGAGGTAAAAGCGGGTTAACGTTTAGGAAAAAGAACGTTGTTAAAGTTTCTGCACCTACTACAACTACCGTGCAATTAGTAGAATCGGCAGAAGGTTAAAGTTTGAACTTCAATCGCCAGGGGTTGCAACCCCTGGCGGTTTTGTTTATGTATCTAAACGTGGGTAAAACATTTTTTTCTTGTTCAGCCTTGCCATCACCTTCAAACATATTAATCCAACCTGTGAGTTTTTAACTTGAACTGGGAATAATAATCTCAGCAAGCTTTAGAAACCACTTTTAAAAATGAATACACCCGTAAACTTAACCGTTGCCATCCCCACCTACAACGGAGAAAATCGTTTACCCCAAGTATTAGATAAATTAAAAAAACAGGTAAATACCGAAGATATCAACTGGGAAGTTATTATTGTTGATAATAACAGTACGGATGGTACCGCGAAATTAGTTAAAGAATATCAAGAAAATTGGCAGCAAGACGTACCTTTAAAATATTATTTTGAAGCAGAACAAGGTATTTCTTTTGCTAGACAAAAAGCGATGAATGAAGCTTCAGGGGAATTAGTTGGTTTTATTGATGATGATAATCCACCGTTTGCAAATTGGGTAAATTCAGCCTGTAAATTTGCTCAAGAACATCCGAAAGCTGGTGCTTTTAGCAGTAGAATTCACGGTGTTTTTGAAACCAATCCTCCAGAAGAACTTAAAGATATTACCTTTTATTTGGCTTTAGTTGATAGAGGTTCAGAACCTTTGAAGTACGAACCTCGTAAAAAAGGACTTCCCCCTGGTGCGGGCTTGGTTGTACGTCGGGATGTTTGGCAGAAATACGTTCCTGCGAAGTTATTATTAATAGGTAAAACAGAGAAAAGTGAGATGCCTATCGGTGAAGATGCGGAAGCATTACTCTATATTTATAAAGCAGGATGGGAAATTTGGTATAACCCCGAAATGGAAATTGAACATATAATTCCATCATCGCGATTAGATGAAAAATATCTGCGAGGCTTAATGCGAATTGTCGGTTTAGGACGCTTTCATTTAAGAATGTTAATGCTTGATTGGTGGCAAAGACCTTTTGCTTTTTGCGCTTATTTAATCAACGATTTTCGTAAAACTATATTGCATTTTGTTCGCTACAAAAATAACTTAAATAAAGATATTGTAGCTGCTTGTGAAATGCAGAGATTGGTCGCAACTTTAATTAGTCCTTTTTACTTATGGCGAATGCAAATTACTAAATTTATGAGATTATACTGAGGCTATTTTTATTTATGTAAGATTAGCATATCAGTTATTATCATTTTTCAGATAATTGATATGTTAAACAATTTTATATCAGTAATTATTCCGGCATATAATGCAGAAAAGACTATTGAAGAGACAATTAAATCTGTTTTAAATCAAACTTTTACTAACTTTGAATTAATTATTATTAATTCGGATTCTACAGATAAAACGCTTTCAATAATTTCTCAGATAAAAGATGAGAGAATGAAAGTTTTTTCTTATTCTAAAGCAAATGTAGCAGTTAATAGGAATCGCGGATTCAAGCACGCTACTGGCGATTATATTACTTTTCTAGATGCAGATGATTTGTGGACTGATGATAAATTAGCAGCACAATATGCAGCTTTGCAATCAAATCCTCAAGCTGGTGTTGCCTATAGCTGGACAAATTGTATAGATGAAAATGGTAAGTTTCTCCGTAAAAGCTCTCATGCTAATTGGAGCGGAGATGTTTATTCTCAATTATTAATCGATAACTTTATAAATAGTGGTTCTAACGTGATGGTTCGTAAAGAACTATTGACCAAAATTGATGGTTTTGATGAATTATTGACTAATTCTCAGGATATTGATTTTTGTTTAAAATTATCGGCAATAACTGAGTTTGTTTGCGTACCGAAAGCACAAATTTTATATCGTATTGTTACTGTTTCTATGTCATCTAACGTATTAGGGATAGAAAAATCAAAATTAAAAATTATTCATCGTGGTTTTGCTCATAAAAAGGCAAAATCGTTAAAACATCTTAAAATTAAAGCAATCGGAAATCTTTACAAATATCTTTGTTATAAAGTCCTTCAAGCACCACCTGGAAAACAGCAAAGCTTGGTTGCAGTCAGATTTTTATTCAATGCAATAAAAGCAGATAAAAGTCTTTTGATTAAACCAATATTTTTTAAAGCTATATTAAAATTGATTGCAATGGTGATTTTACCTCCTAATAGGGCAAATTTACTATTTGAAAAGTTTCCTCGTTTAGCAAATACGAGTACTTTTTTATCGTTTAACTTTGTTTCTAAAGTATAAATATAAGGCTAATATTTAATTTTTTAATACACGATCGCATATAAAAGCTTAGATGAAGAACAATAACTTAAATAAAAAAAAGGGATAATTGAAACGTAATTGTATAAAAAACTTTTAATAGCAACTTTAGCGGCTATTTTTTGTTGATAGCGAATGTAAATTGATAATTTTATGAAATTATACTGAGGCTGTTGTGATATATCTAAGATTAACATATCAATCATCATCTTGATTAGAAAATTGATATGTTAACCAATTATATATCTATAATTATACCAGTTTATAACGGTGAAAAGACAATCAAAGAGACGATTGAATCTGTTTTGAAACAAACTTTTACTAACTTTGAATTAATTATAATCAATGCCAGTTCCATAGATGCAACTCTCTCAATTATTTCTCAAATACAAGACGAAAGAATTAAAATATTTACTTATCCTAAAGCTAACGTCGCAGTCAATCGCAATCGTGGAATTAACTATGCTACTGGCAATTATATAAGTTTTTTAGATGCCGATGACTTATGGACTCCTGATAAACTAGAATCACAATGGCAAGCTTTACAGAAAAATCCACAAGCTGGAGTTGCCTATAGTTGGACTGATTATATTGATGAGTCTAGTAAATTTCTCAAATCAGGAAGAAGGGTAAAAGCTAATGGTGATGCTTTTAGCAAGCTTCTACTATTCAACTTCTTAGAGAATGGTTCTAATCCTTTAATTCGTAAACAGGCTTTAGAAAAAGTTGGTAATTTTGATGAATCGCTAACCGCAGTACAAGATGGAGATATGTGGTTGCGTCTCGCAGCTCATTATAAATTTGTTTGTGTAGAAAACCCGCAAATTTTGTATAGAACATCAGCTAATTCTATGTCTACTAATGTTAAAAGATTAGAAGTTGCATCCTTGCAAGTCATTGAACGCGCTTTTAGTTATCCTAAAGCTGAAAAATTACAGCATCTGAAAAAACAAAGTCTCTCAAATTTGTATCAATATTTAACTTTTAAAGCTATTGAAGCACCACCACAAAAACGTCAAACTCTTACTGCGGCATATTTTTTATGGAACTATATTAGAAATAATCCTAGGTTATTAAAAAATAATAAACTGATAATAATTGCTACGTTTAAAATTTTATTTCCCCGACTATCTCAGCAACTCATCAATTTAAAAATAACAGTACTTACTTAAAGATAGAATTTATTTGATTTTTTAGAATAAGTATGAAGCATTGATATACAATAGAAATAGCTTGCTTTACGAAAAGATACTGAGGCAATTTTAAAAAAGTAAGATTAGCATATCAATTATCATCTACCATCCAATTGATATGTCAAATAATAAAATTTCTATAATAATACCAGTATATAATGCTGAAAAAACAATAGAAGAAACTATAATATCTGTATTAAAACAAAGCTATAATAATTTTGAATTGATTATTATAAATTCTAGTTCTACAGATAATAGTCTCTTTGTTATTTCTAAAATTAAAGACGATAGAATAAAAGTTTTTTCTTATCCAAAAGCAAATCCAGGAGTCAATCGTAATCGAGGAATAAATCATGCTACAGGCGATTTTATTACTTTTTTGGATGCAGATGATTTATGGACTAATGATAAATTAGCAGCACAATATAAAGCATTACAAGAAAATCCTCAAGCTGGAGTAGCGTACAGCTGGACAAATTGTATAGATGAAAATGGGAAATTTCTCCGTAAGACTTCTCACGTTAATTGGGATGGAGACGTTTATTCTAAATTACTATTAGATGACTTTATTGGTACCGGTTCTAACGTTATGATTCGGAGAGAAGTTTTGATGAAAGCTGGTAATTTTTATGAAAAATTAACCAATGCTCACGATACCGATATGTGGTTAAAATTATCTGCTATAACTAATTTTGTTTGCGTTCCGGAAGCACAAGTTTTATATCGAATTCGTCTTAATTCTTGGTCATCTAATGTGTTAGGACTAGAAAAATCGAATTTAGAAGTAATCCAACGGGCTTTTAATCGTGAGAAAGCTAAATCACTACAACATCTTAAGCCTATAGCAATCGCAAATCTTTATAAACATCTTTGCTACAAAGTTCTTGCAGCACCGCCAGGAAAACAGCAAAGTGCAGTTGCAGCAAGATTTTTATTCACTACAATTAAAACAGATATAAGTCTTTTATTTAAACCAATAATTTTTAAAGCTGTTATTAAATTAACTGCAATGGTAATTTTACCTCCTAACTTGGCAAATATGCTTTTTAAAATACTTCCTCGCTTATCAAATACCAGCACTTTTTTAGGGTATGAAAAAACTACTTAATATGAATTGAATATTTTTTCGCTTACAGAATAATTTACAAAAAAGATTTCATCATCAGCTGCATTCTACCAAGTTTTAAAATAATGTTAATTTCTGTAATAATTCCAGTATTTAATGGAGAAAAAACTATTAAAGAAACAATAAATTCAATTTTAAATCAAACTTTCCAGAATATAGAGTTAATTATTGTTGATGATGGTTCTAAAGATAAAACTTTGGAAATTATAGAAAAAATCTCTGATTCGCGGATAAAAATATTTTCTTATGCAAATGCTGGTTTATCAGCAAGTCGCAATCGCGGAATTTCTCAAGCAAAAGGTGAATATATTTCCTTTATTGATGCCGATGATTTATGGACTCCTGATAAACTACAAGCACAATGGCAAGCTTTACAAGAAAATCCACAAGCGGCTGTAGCCTATAGTTGGACTGATTATATCGATGAGTCAAGTAAGTTTTTTAAATTGGGTAGAAGAATTAAAGTTAACGGTGATGCCTTTAGTAAACTGCTATTGTTCAACTTTTTAGAAAATGGTTCTAATCCTTTAATTTGTCAAAAGGCTTTAGAAAAAGTTGGTGGTTTTGATGAATCTCTTACAGCAGCAGAAGATAAAGATATGTGGTTACGTCTGGCGGCTAATTACGAATTTGTTTGTGTAGAAAAGCCACAAATTTTATATAGAACATCAACAACTTCAATGTCTACCAATCTCAAAAGACAAGAAGTTGCATCTTTGAAAGTAATTGAGCGTGGTTTTAGTTATCCCAAAGCCGAAAAGTTACAGGATTTGAAAAAACAAAGTCTCTCATATTTGTATCAATACCTGACTTTTAAAGCCATTGAAGCACCACCACAACAACGTCAAACCTTTACTGCTGTTTATTTTTGGTGGAATTGGATTAAAAATAATCCTGCGGTGATGAAAAATAAAAGATTGATGATAATCGCAGCAGTAAAAATTCTCCTTCCCCAACTGTTTCACCTAGATATGGTAGGGAAATCCGAATCACCTTTATAGGGCAAACAATCCAGCAATATGAGTACAATTTATTCGCTGAAGCATTTAAAATCCAGATCGATCGGAACCCCACTTACCTTAGAGAGGTAAAGTAGGATGTTAGGGTTTTATTGCCCAAATAATCATTAGAATATTTGTATTTGCTGCGATTAAATTATGTTAGAACAAGGTACCATCAGTATCCATACTGAGAATATTTTCCCGATTATCAAAAAGTCTCTATACTCAGATCATCAAATCTTTTTACGGGAACTGGTATCAAACGCCGTTGATGCTATCCAAAAGCTGCAAATGGTGGCTCGCTCTGGGGAATTCTCCGGCGAAATCGGCGAACCAGAAATTATACTTGCTGTAGATAAGGATAAAAGAACTCTTTCTATTACCGATAATGGCATCGGTATGACGGTTGATGAAGTTAAGAAGTATATCAACCAGGTTGCTTTTTCTAGTGCTGAAGAATTCGTTCAGAAGTACAAAAGTGAATCCGATCGTCCTATTATCGGTCATTTTGGATTGGGTTTTTACTCTTCCTTTATGGTGGCGAAACAGGTTGAAATTGATACTTTATCTTACAAGGAAGGCGCACAGCCAGTTCATTGGAGTTGCGATGGTTCCCCAAATTTCACTTTAGAAGAATCATCTCGTACAACTCGTGGTACAACTATTACTCTTCACCTGATGGAAGAGGAAGAAGAATTTGTCGAAGAAGCAAGAGTCAAGAATCTTGTTAAGACTTACTGCGATTTTATGCCAGTGCCCATCAAACTTGATGGCGAGGAATTAAACCGACAAAAAGCACCGTGGCGAGAATCTCCCAGTAATCTTACAAAAGAGGATTACATGGAATTCTACCGCTACCTGTATCCTTTTGAGGAAGAACCTTTATTATGGGTACATTTAAATACCGATTATCCCTTCATCATCAACGGTATTTTGTACTTCCCTAAATTAAAACCAGACGTTGACGTTAGCAAAGGACAAACTAAACTATTCTGCAACCAAGTATTTGTTAGCGACAACTGCGAAGAAATCATTCCTCAATTCCTGCTGCCAATGCGCGGTGTAATCGATAGTACCGATATTCCCCTCAACGTATCCCGTAGTGCATTACAAGGCGATCGCACTGTAAAAAGAATCGGCGATTATATTGCCAAAAAAGTTGGCGATAGGCTCAAGCAACTGTATCGCGACGACCGCGAGCAGTATATTCATGCTTGGAAGGATTTAGCAACCTTCGTTAAATTCGGAGTAATGAACGATGAAAAGTTCAAAAAGCAAGTTGAAGATATCGTAGTTTTCCGAACTACTAAACAATCGGAAAATACTGAACAGTCAACAGAAGCAACCGAAACCCCCGCAGTGGAAGTACAGTCTCAAGAAGGCGACGTTTGGCAAGATGTCACTCCAGGAGGAGAAGGAGAAAACCCCGAATCTGCACAAAAACCGGCGGCATTACCTTACGTAACCATCAAAGAATATTTAGAACGTAACAAAGAAAGCCACGAAAATCGCGTCTTTTACTGTACAGATGAAGCATCCCAAGCCGCTTACGTAGAATTACATAAAAACCAAGGCTTAGAAGTATTATATTTAGACTCCTTCATCGACACCCATTTTATCAACTTCCTCGAACGCGAATACAACGAAGTTAAATTTACTCGTGTAGACTCCGACTTAGATAACACCCTCCTAGACAAAGATAAATCCAGCGAAATAGTAGATCCAACAACCAACAAAACCCGAGGAGACACAATCAAAGAAATCTTTGAGAAAGCCCTCAACAAACCCAAACTCAACATTCGTACCGAAGCCTTAAAATCCGACAATCCCCAAGGAACACCACCGGCAATGGTATTGTTACCAGAAATCCTGCGTCGCTTGCGAGAAATGAACGCCATGATGCAGCAGCAAAACGTAGAATTTCCCGAAGAACACGTATTATTAGTTAATACAGCCCATCCACTGATACAAAACCTAGAAAATCTTAACCAAGGTAGTATCATTCAAAGTGACGGACAATCCTCCAACGCCGAAATAGTAAACTCAATTTGCCAACACGTTTACGACTTAGCTCTAATGTCCCAAAAAGGCTTCGACGCAGACGGAATGAAATCCTTCGTAGAACGTTCTAACGAAGTACTAACCAAGCTCACACAACAAGCAGCGAAATAAGGTTAAAGGTTAGAGGTTAAAGGTCAAAGGTTGGGAATTGGGAGGAGTTAGGAGTTAGGAATTAGGAGTTAGGAGTGAAAAGTTATGAAGTTTAAATTTCTCCTTGTCTCCCCATCTCCCCTACTCCCTACTCCCTACTCCCTACTCCCTACTCCCTCCCCCCACAACTTATTCAGAAATCAAACGAGATTCTTATAAAATAGAAAATTACGTTAAAAAATAGGAGATTCTTCATATGGCGCGTAAATGTCAGCTGACTGGTAAAAAAGCAAATAACGGTTATGCGGTATCTCACTCTCACCGTCGTACTAAGAAACTTCAGCAAGCTAATTTGCAAAGCAAGCGTGTTTGGTGGGCTGAAGGTAATCGCTGGGTGAGATTAAAGCTTTCTACTAAAGCAATCAAGACTTTGGAAAAGAAAGGTTTGAATGCAATGGCTAAAGAAGCTGGAATCAATCTTAATCGCGTATAAATCGCAATTGCGGTTAATTCAAATATTGTCTTCCCAATCAATCAAGATATTAAGCCCACATAATATATGTGGGCTTTATTTTTTATTTTGTAGGGTGTGTCACGGCTAAAATAATTTATCAAACGTAACGCAATAACTTGCACAATGCCGTCACGCACCATTAAGTTTATTAGAATAATATTGTAAATCCTTACTAGCTTGGGTTTGCAACTCCACGCCAGTGTAAAAAAGTGGCGAAATAATTTTTGTTTAAACGAAAAAACAGTGAATAATATCGCAACTGAAATAGTATTTCTAATTGAAGAAGACCCAGAAGGTGGTTATACAGCTAAAGGCTTGGGGGAATCGATTTTTACTCAAGCTGAAGATATAGCTAGTTTGAAAGAAATGGTGCGTGATGCGGTTCGCTGTCATTTTCCTGATGAAATTAATCGTCCGAAAGTAATTAGATTGCATTTTGTTCGAGATGAGGTCATTGCTTCGTGAAATTGCCACGAGATTTGTCTGGTGAAGGATTAGTTAAGGCATTAAAACGTTTTGACTATATATTAGATAGGCAAACCGGAAGTCATATTCGGCTTACAACTCAACTAAATGGCGAACACCATATTACAATTCCCGCCCATAATCCATTAAAAGTCGTAACATTAAATGCCATATTACGAGATGTTGCCGAGCATTTCGATTTAACTCGTGATGAGCTTTTAAGTCAACTGTTTTAGTTCGTAATTTGCAGGTTGGGTTGTTAGCGTAAGCGTTGCGAAGCAATACGTAGTTTAAGCGGAGCTTTCTTGTGGATTAACCCAACCTTCAATTGCGGTATGTGATTTAGACCACCCATGAG
>CAYMZW010000254.1:0-10019 GCA_964395005.1 uncultured Rivularia sp. | reverse complement strand
ACCGCGTCTATCTTCAACATTGTCGCTTCTTCGACCAAATTCCCAACGCATAATAGTAGTTAGTAATTAGTAATTTGCAATCCATAATTATTATACAGATGGTTTTTTATACCTATACTTAATTAATTACGAATTCCGTTTGTCAGCAGTATGAACGATTTAAACTAATTTTGAAAACTAACTTTAGTCTGGCTTATCGTTTGCTCTACTTATAGCTAAAGACAGAGAATGAAAGTTAAAGCATTGAATGCAAAATCCAAAATTGAATAATGAATACCCCATCTCACGCAATTCTCAACTTAGTTGCTTTCAGCGAAAAACTTAGAGCTAAAGCAAGTTTGGCAATTTTCATCGGTGCAATTTTACCAGATGTACCGATTTTTATATTCTATTTTGTAATGAAATTTATTTACCGTTATCCAAGTAGTAAGATTTGGGGTGAAATTTATTTTCAACCTTTTTGGCAAAATATTGTAAGTATATTTCATTCGATACCCCTAGCTTTAATAGGGGCTTTAATTTGCCATTTTGCAAAATGGAGAGTTGTAGAAATCGGATTTATTAGTATGGTGATGCATTCGTTATTGGATTTACCAGTTCACAACGATGATGCTCACCGTCATTTTTACCCTTTTAGCGATTACCGTTTTATAAGTCCGTTTTCTTATTGGGATAAAAATCATTATGCAACAATTGTAGCTTTTGTAGAAATGTCGCTGGTTTTGGCTTCTACAGTTTATTTATTTTCAGAATTTCGCTCTTATTGGATTCGGGGTTTAATGATATCAGTTAATGTAGTTTACTTATTCGGTTATTTCCGCTTTTATCTACAGTAATCAGTGAACAGTGAACAGTGAGCAGTTATCAGTTAACAGATTTTAAATTACTTTTTGGTGTTTTCTTTTGAATTTTTCGTTTGACAAGTGCAGATAATTTACTGGTATCTGAAAGTAAGGAATCTGTTTTAGTTCGTAGGGTGTGTTGTCGCGACAGCGCAACGCACCATAAATCTGTTCAATTGCTACAAAAACTGCATACCCTCCATAACCGTGAGAGATATATTAAAGTATAGCCAAGCGTAACAGTATAAACACGTATGAGTACTGATAATAAATCTCAAAAAATCCGCTTTCATCAAGCTTTGACAAAGCGTGCAGTTGTATTATTTATATCCTTATTTTTATTATCCGAATCAAGTGCAGTTAGTGCAGGCAATTATGGGTTAAAAATTGTCCAAAAGCTAGAAACAACGCAGCAAAATAACACCCGTGCCGAAGCAGAGAAATTAACAGACGAAGGATTGCAATTATTTAAGCAAGGAACCGCAGAATCACTTATAAAAGCTAGAGAAAAATTTCAAGCAGCGCTAGTTTTGTGGGAAAAATTAGATGATAGAGGTTGGCAAGCTCTTACTCTTTATAGTATTGGTGGAGTCTACTCAAATTTAGGAGAAAAACAAAAGGCACTTTCCTATTACAACCAAGCTTTACCTTTATTTCGTGCAGTGGGTGATAAAGGTGCGGAAGCTCTTACTCTTTCTAGAATTGGTGGAGTCTACTCGGATTTAGGAGAAAAACAAAAGGCACTTTCCTATTACAACCAAGCTTTACCTTTACGTCGCGCAGTGGGTGATAAAGGTGCGGAAGCTCTTACTCTTTCTAAAATTGGTGGAGTGTACTTAGATTTAGGAGAAAAACAAAAAGCAGTTTCCTATTATAACCAAGCTTTACCTTTATTGACTGCATTAGAGCATAAGTCATGGCAAGCTGTTATTCTTTCTAGAATTGGTGGAGTCTACTTAGATTTAGGAGAAAAACAAAAGGCACTTTCCTATTACAACCAAGCTTTACCTTTATTTCGTGCATTAGATGATAAGTCATGGCAAGCTCGTACTCTTTCTAGTATTGGTGGAGTCTACTTAAATTTAGGAGAACAACAAAAGGCACTTTCGTATTACAACCAAGCTTTACCTTTATTTCGTGCAGTGGATGATAGGGCTGAAGAAGCTAGAACACTTACAGGTATTGGTAAAGTCTACTCAAATTTAGGAGAAAAACAAAAGGCACTTTCCTATTACAATCAAGTTTTACCTTTATTTCGCGCAGTAGATGATAGAGGTTGGCAAGCTCTTACTCTTAATAATATTGGTAAAGTCTACGACGATTTAGGAGAAAAACAAAAGGCACTTTCCTATTACAACCAAGCTTTACCTTTATTTCGTGCAGTGGATAATAAATTTGTAGAAGCTAGAACACTTAATAATATTGGTAAAGTCTACGACGATTTAGGAGAAAAACAAAAGGCACTTTCCTATTACAATCAAGCTTTACTTTTAGTTCGTGCAGTAAGTGATAAAGTTGGGGAAGCTACAACACTCAATAATATTGGTGTAACCTACGATGCTTTAGCAGAAAAACAAAAGGCACTTTCCTATTACAACCAAGCTTTACCTTTATATCGTGCAGTGGGTGATAAAGATGGGGAAGCTACAACACTCAATAATATTGGTTTAGTCTACTCAGATTTAGGAGAAAATCAAAAGGCATTTTCGTATTACAACCAAGCTTTACCTTTAAGTCGTGCAGTGGGTAATAAAGGTGGGGAAGCTACAACACTTGATAATATTGGTGGAGTCTACTTTGTTTTAGGAGAAAAACAAAAGGCACTTTCCTATTACAACCAAGCTTTACCTTTAAGTCGTGCAGTGGGTGATAAAAGCGGGGAAGCTAACACACTTAAGAATCTAGCCGATTTAGAACGAAAACAAGGTAATTTACAAGCATCTCTCAAACACATCCAAGATAGCATCCAAATCATCGAAGAATTAAGGGGTAATTACACCAACCAAGACCTAAAAACAACTTACTTCGCCACAGTTCAAGGTTACTACAAATTCTACATCGATTTGTTGATGGAGCTACACAAAAAACACCCATCTTTAGGTTACAATGCATTAGCTCTCAACGTATCAGAACGCTCTCGCGCTCGGGGACTTTTGGAACTATTAACCGAAGCACGAGCCGATATCCGTAAAGGTGCAAACCCGGAAATTTTGGCAGAAGAAAGCCGCTTGCAAGAATTAATTAGTGCTAAAGAAAAACTACGCTTCGAGATAGTTAACGATAAAAATAAAAGTAATAACCCAATTTCTCAAGCTGCTGCACAAAGGTTAAAAAAAGAAGTTGAAAATCATCTTGAAGAATACAAACAATTGCAGGTCAAAATCAAACAAAGCAATCCCAAATACGCCAATCTGAAATATCCCGAACCGTTGAAATTAGCCGAAATTCAACAGCAACTCGATAAAGATTCGTTGTTATTACAATATTCTTTAGGAAAAGATCGCAGTTTTTTATGGGTAGTGAGTCCCGATTCTCTCGATACTTACGAACTTCCTAAAAAGTCAGAAATAGATAAAAGTGCTATCAATTTATTTTGTTTGATTAGCCAATTCAGTTCTAAACTACCCGACGCTACTGATAAAGAAAATGCTTGTGAAGATCCAGCCAATTTCAAAACCCGACGTATTGATGTAGCTGCTAAAGAATTAAGTAAACTTGTGCTGGCTCCCGTCAAAGATAAGTTGGGTAAAAAGCGGTTGGTTGTTGTTGCTGATGGAGCTTTGCAATATATTCCTTTTGCTGCTTTGGCTGATTTAACCCCCCAACCCCCTTCCCTAAAAGGGAATGGGGAGAAAGAAAAAGATTTTCTCCCCTCTCCTCGCAGGAGAGGGGTTGGGGGAGAGGTTTCCGCAAGAGGTGGTTTAATTCCCAAACCTTTACCATCACAAAACAAAATTAACTACCAACCGCTTCTAATCAACCACGAAATTGTTAACCTACCTTCAGCGTCAACCATCGCTATCCAACGTCAAGAACTCGCAAATCGTAAACAAGCACCGAAAGCTTTAGCTATCCTTGCAGATCCGGTATTCAACGCTACCGACACACGAGTGGCTGAAGCGAGAAATAAGCAGTCAAACAAGCAAAATTCTCTGGAATTAGAACTAGAACGCTCTGCTCTCAAACGTTCTGCCGATACCTTTAATCGTCGAGGCTGGACGCGACTTCTCGGTACACGCACGGAAGCTGAGACACTTTTGCAACTCGTACCAAATGGCGATCGCCTGCAAGTCTTCGATTTTGATGCTAACTATAATTGGGCTACGAGCGGCAAACTCAATCAATACCGTATCTTACACTTTGCGACTCATGGGTTTGTTAACGATGCAAACCCAGAATTATCGGGTATCGTACTTTCTTTGGTAGATAAACAAGGTCAAAATATTCGCGGATATTTACGCTTAGGAGATTTATTTAACCTCGATTATCCCGCAGATTTAATTGTGTTGAGTGCTTGTGAAACCGGATTGGGTAAAGAAATTCAAGGAGAAGGATTGGTAGGCTTGACAAGAGGATTGATGTATGCTGGTGCGGAGCGTTTGGTAGTGTCGCTTTGGCAGGTGAGCGATGAAGGTACGGCAGTGTTTATGCAGGAATTTTATAAGCAAATGTTGCAGAATGGCAAGTCAGCGAATCAGGCTTTGAGAGCAACACAATTAAAGATGTGGAATCAGGAAAAATGGCGCAATCCTAATTATTGGGCTGCTTTTGCGTTTTTGGGTGAGTGGGAGGAGAAGTAAAAATGCTAATGCTAATTCTGAAGGGGTTCGTTTTTTCCGCAATCATTGGGAGACGTTATGTATAACGTCTCTACATTAATTACCAACTACCTACCAGCTTTTGATAATACTCCTGTATCTTCGGCGCTTTAGTAGAAGGTGATGCCAGCTTCAAGACTATTTCTAATAACCAGGGTGCTAGACGCTGACACCATACTGCTAAATGACTTTGCCAACCAACTAAAATCTCTGATGTGTCTTTTCGCAATCCTTTGATAAATGCTTGCGCTACTTTCTCTGGTGACATCGGGATTACTCCACGATATAGTTGCAAATCTTTTACCATTTCGGTGTCTGTCAATGTTGGCAATAATGAAATTACTCTGATGTTATGCGGTGCTAATTCTCTTCGTAATGCATCTGTAAATCCTAAGATTGCAAACTTAGTCGCCGAATAAGTCGCCATTGTCGGTGCTGCAACTTTGCCCATTAAACTCGATACATTGACAATTGTTCCAAAATTTCTTTTTGCCATCCTTCGAGCCACCATGTGAGTCATAGTGTAAGTTCCCATAAAATTCAGGGATAACTCTTCTTGTACTTGAGGTAGCTTAGTCTGTAAAAACGAGCTTTGATGCGCTACACCAGCACAATTGATTAACATATCGATTGAGCCATAACTGCGCCAAAGTTGAGCTACTGCAACGTTTACAAACTTTGGCTTTGTCAAATCTAATGGCATAATTACCGCTTCTACATCCATTGATTCAACAAGCTTGGCAACTTCGGCTAACTTATCGCGGGAGCGTGCAACCAATATTAATCTTTTCACTTTCGCATGAGCTAACTCTATGGCGATCGCCCTTCCAATACCGCGTGAAGCTCCAGTAATTAAGGCTGTACATCCTTGAATATTCATTATTTTTCCCTTTATATTTCAATTAGTGCAATATTGCTTTTTGTCAATTTTTGAATGATGCTTGATTGAATATCGACAAAAAGTATACAAATAGAACTAGTCAATGCAATTGAAATGTAGATTGTCTATGCCTATAGTTTATTCTCTGTTTAAATCAAAATTTTTGCAATAACGATCGAATTTCTCTGAGAGGGTTTAATATCTATGTTTTAATAATCCTTATTTGCAGATATAGCTGATAAATCGCATATCCCCCAGATACGAATTTATATCATCGTTATCATGTTTCATACTCTAGCAATTTAATCAAGTCATTGCAACAAACTTTAATCAGGATTTCTTAATGCTTTTTTGCAGATAGTATAGATACATAATATCTGCTCTGATAAGTTTTGTTTAATACTAGTTCCCAAATCACATCGATCCCCGACAATAGAGAAATTTTTGTTACTTCAGATACCGTTTTGAGGCGATGATATAGCCTAACAAATCTATTGAGGTACACCTCAAAACCTCACCTCCAACCCCTCTCCTTGACAAGGAGAGGGGAGATAAAGCACAGCTTTATCGGGGGTGAGGTAATTTTTGTACCTCAGTTGCTTGATAAACGCTATAAATCATTAAATGTCGCGGTAATTGATGAAAATTAGTAGATAATAAAAAAGACTTACGCACTCGCTACGGTTTTGGGCGTTTGGGATTGCTTCCTTACGTCGCAATGACTATATTTTCGTTACTTGTGCGTGATTCCTAAATAAAAAAGACTTGTCATAGCAAGTCCATAAATTATTTATTCCTGTTTGCGTTTTTCCCGTAACCATAAATTCTATAAAAATTTTTATTCTGGTTTAGAAGTACGTTGAAACCATTCTTTATATTTTTGCTGCTTTTCCTCATCTTCTACAAGAATGCTGACTCGTACTTTCTTACATCCATGATCTTGTTCTAATTGAATAGCGTTAAGGATTAAAGAAGCAATCTTCGGTGAGTCAAATTCAGCAGTGACGGTTAACCCACCGCTGATATCGCTACTAACCATAGATTGAGTTTGCCCAAATTCATCTTGTGAAATTTCTTCTTCACCTAAATCGATTTCTGCAAGCTGCTTGGGTTCAATACCTGGCTCTTCAATAATCAATTTTTCACGTCTGACGGGAATTTGTATCATCCGAGTTTCGATTTCTTTACGGATAATCACCTCACCAATTTTACGCTTGCTACGCTCGACAACCAAGCGCTCCCCTAACAAACGAATTATATCTTCTTCAATTTCCTCTACAAATTCTAATTCTGAATGATTCTCTTGAGAATTTGGAGTAGCTGAATTTGCTTTATGTTCAATAGATTGATCGGTATTTAGGTTATCTGTCATATTATTTACTTTATTTTCCTTTGCTTTATATTCAGGTAATTGCGTTAATTGCGATTCATCAATATTTGTAAAAACACGCCGAATCTTTGGCTCGATTTTACCGACTAATTTGCCATCTAATAGCAAAGAAGGATTATTCTCATTTCCTTGAGATAATCTTTTGATCGCAAAGCTAAGTTGACGATTAGCATTAACCACCAAATCTTCAACTTTACCGATCGATCTACCTTGTCTATCAACTACATCAAAATCAATTACTTTAAGTTTAAGCTTATTAAGTAAATCTTGTACTTTCTTAGATTTTGGATTAGAAGAATTGCTATTATTAGTTATTTGATTATTCATACTAGTTTATATAAGAATAATATCTGAAAGATACAATAGTTTTCAGTTGAATACAATACAAACAAAGTTACTAAAAATCAGGTTTATTAACAAGCTTATGCTTTATTTTAATCTCAATGAAAAATTAGCTATTAGCTATTAGAACATAACTAATAACTAATAACTAATAACTAATAACTCGTTTCATCATCAGATGTTAACGTCTATCTGTAGGTAAGTTACCACTATCGATATCTAACTCTTCGCGACGGATTGTTTCTTGAGCTTCAACAGTATCGCGCTCTACTTCTTTCTTAACTTTAACTTCTTCGCGAACAAATGCTTCCTTACGAACATCAGCATTTTCTTCGTAAACATCTACATGAGCTACTTCACCTTCTTTAAAGGTAGCTTCACCGGGAGCAACTGCTCTACCTGCATCTGTAGGAGTTACTCTTTCTACAACTACACGCTCTTTTTCAACAGGTACGGAAACTCGCGCTGTTTCAGTTTCAACGTGCTTACCAACTGTTACTTCACCAGCTTTACGACGCTGTTTATTAGCAACTAAACGCTCTTCATAAAGTCTGATATTTTGATGATCTGTATCGTTTACATTATACAGATTGGGTTCGTTGTCGTATTTATAAGTATCGCGGGTATAAGTCTGGGCAGCAGTTGCTCCAGTATATGCTGGTGCATCGAGGGGAGCGGAATCTTCCAGGGCTGCGGATCTTTCAACAGGTTGAGTGCGATATACGCCGCGTACACTTTCTTCGTAATCGTAATCTACAACTTGGTTTTCCTGGTATTCGGGTAAGTTTTCAGCTTGCTCTCTATTCATGCCAAGAGCGTAGATGCGGCTGGAGTTGTAATCGATGCGAGTGCGCCCAACCGGCATTAATACTTTTTTACCAAAAATCCAGAAACCTAAGTCAACTACCAAATAGCGAAAACGACCTTCTTCATCAACTAAAATATCGTTAACAGTACCAACTTTATCATCGCTACCTTCAGCGTAAACGCTCATGTCTTTGATGTCTTGACCTTGGAAAACATCGCGATAATTTGGGTCGTAATCTGCAACTTTATAAAGTGCCATATAATTATTGTCTCCTATTTCTGTTCTTTGTTACTAACAAGATTAAGAAAAATTTTTAATAGATTCATCTTCCCCACGACTGACTTCAAGTTTATGATGCACAATCGGAAGTAGTATATTATGTTCTATTCAATCGCAAACGATTTTAAATTATTTTTGGTTAATTATTGTACATATAAGCTATATATAAAATCGCAAAAACTGTGTCGTTTTGAAAGTTATATTTTTGTGAACTAAGTTAACATTTTTTTAACAAATTATTATCAAATATAGTGCTTTTCATTTGAGTGCAATACACTTTAAGAAACCTCACCCCCTTTCCCCCTCTCCTTATTAAAGAGAGGGGGTATATTCTATTCAACGCAAAACTGCTATATACGATGTATTTGTACAACTTATTTAGCAAAAAAAATACTCTAAAGGTAGATATTTAAATCTATCTTCAGAGTTACCTTCAATTAATTGGTTAACTTAATTGTTAAACTTCCAATCAAATTTAACTGTTTGTACCACGATTAGAATCATTTACTCGTAGATCGCCTTGAGTATCGACATCTAACTCTTCTCTACGAATTGTTTCTTTTGCTTCAACAGTATCCTGTTCGACAACTTTCTTAACTTTTACTTCTTCACGCACGTATGCTTCTTTGTTGATTTGGGCCTTTTCTTCGTAAAGCTCAACTCGTGCAACTTCACCTTCACCGAAGTTAACCGTACCGGGATCTACTACAGTTGCTTCTCCTGTAGGCGTAGTTCTTTCTATTACAACTCGCTCTCTTTCTACTGGTACCGAAACTTTAGCTGTTTCCGTTTCGATATGTTTACCAACACTTACTTCACCAGTTTTGATACGGGTTTTACTAGTAACTAAACGTTCTTCGTAAAGTTTAATATTAGAATGATGGTCATCATTTAAATTGTATAATGCAGCATCATTTTGGTAGTTATAATTATCTTTATTATAAGCTACATTTTTAGCTTCTGGCGCACGGTAAGCAGTACGTACTTTCTCTTCATACTCGTAATCAACGGTCATGCTCTCATCGTATTGAGGCAAGTTTTCTACCTGCTCTTTAGTGAGTCCATCCACATAAACACGCTTCTGATTGTAATCGAGACGTGAAAGACCAATTGGTAATAAAACTTTTTTACCTAAAAACAACGGGCCAGTATCAATAACTAAATATCTAAAACGTCCTTCATGGTCTACCAAAGCATCATGAACGGAACCAATTTTGTCTCCACCTTGAGTATAAAGAGACATTTCCTTAATATCTTCACCACCAAAAACTTCTTTGTAATTGGGATCGAAATCTTCAAGTTTATATAATGCCATAGAAGTTATTTCTAATTTATTTACATCTGAGCATCAGTGTAAAAAATTTACTTCTATCTTTTCTTCCTGCTTGCGACTTAATTTTATCTATCTGTCATCAGTCTATAGTTCAATTGGGAAGAGGGAACAGGGAATAGGGAGTCAGTGAACAGTGAACAGTTAGGAGTTAGGAGTTAGGAGTTAGGAGTTAGGAATTAGGAGTTAGGAGTTAGGAGTTAGGAGTTAGGAGTTAGGAGTTAGGAGTTAGTCTGAAGTTTTAAATTTCTCCTTGTCTCCTTGTCCCCTTATTCCCTTGTCTCCTTGTCTCCTTGTCTCCTTGTCTCCTTGTCTCCTTGTCTCCTTGTC
>CAYMZW010000253.1:0-10086 GCA_964395005.1 uncultured Rivularia sp. | reverse complement strand
CGGGAATATCCTTGTAATAGGTATAGCCTGCAAACAATTCGTCGGCACCTTCTCCGGTCAAAATCACTTTGACATTTTCAGCCGCCATGCGGGAGGTAAAATAGCAAGGAATGGCGCTGCGAACCAAATCTTGGTCAAAAGATTCTAAATAATAAATAATTTCCGGAAGTTTGGCGTTTACTTCTTCGGGGGTAATTACGTATTCGTGGTGAATGGTTCCTAAATGAGCGCTAACTAAACGAGCTGCTTCCAAATCGCGACTGTCACCAATACCCACGCTAAAAGTATGTAACTGCTCCTGATGCTGCTTGGCAACTGCTGCAATAATACTGCTATCAAGCCCACCAGAGAGAAAAGCACCCAAAGGAACATCGCTCATCAAACGCTTGATTACAGATTCTTCTACCGTTTGACGAACTTTTGCAATTAACGCTTCAACATCAACATTGCTATCCGGGTATAAATCGGGAACGCTATAAAAAGTAGAAAAACCTTTATCCGAATGATAATAACTACCGGGGGGAAACTCCTTGACATTATTGCAATGTTGGGAAATCGCTTTGAGTTCTGAAGCAAAAACCCAAGCTCCTTCTATTTCCCCATAGTACAAAGGCTTGATACCAATTGGATCGCGAGCCACTAATAAACTGTCTCCATCAGCTATAGCAAATGCGTACATTCCATCAAGTTCTTCTATAGCCGAAACTCCCCTATCTTCGTAAAGTCTGAGAATTGCTTCGCTATCGCTACTAGTTACAAAATCGCTTTGCTCTTGTAAGTTAGAGCGTAGTTGAGGAAAATTATAAATTTCGCCATTCGCGATAATTGCACGAGTAGGTACTTCCCCATAAATTGGTTGATCGCCACCAACCGGGTCCATAATACTCAAACGTCGATGTCCCAGATTTCCAGGTTTATTCGGAGCAGCATACATTCCTTCTGCATCAGGCCCTCGGTGAGCGATGCTATCCATCATGCTTTTTACTAAGATGGGATTAGTTTGACCCCAAATGCCAGTAATTCCGCACATATTTTTTATTTTGTAATTAGGTATACATTTTACACTTTACCGCGTCATCTTTTCAAGATAAAACAAACCGTTATTTCAAAAGTCACCAAATCTAAATATTTGCATCTCTTATTTTTTTTATTGTTTGCTGTTGTATTAGTTTTAAGAATTTTTAATAATAATTTTATACCAAATCTTATTAATACGCATCGGAGCAATAGCATAACTAAAGGTATAAAAATTATAATTATTATTGATAAACCTACTGAAATCAATATTGATTGCAGATTAGCTACAGTATTTTGTTAGTAAGCTATCACAAGGATTACTAATATAAAGATCGCAAAATATTTCTATGCCAGATTTGTTATTAAATACCAGATCAAGATTTTTAGCTAGAAAAAATATCCACTCTTAAAGAAGAAAGCTAAAGTTATAAGCTTTTGATTTAAAACTTGATAATTTGTGATTTATTTCAAATAAAAATTTAAATTAAATGTAAATTAACTGAAAATTTAATCTAACCCTGTAAAGTAATGCTCCCCGGCATCGTATCGTCACAATCAATCATCAACAAATACCGAAACTCACGATTAATCTTTGATTGCTTAAAATAAATCCAGTCTATTGTGCTCTTCTACTGGAATCTTAATAACGGCATATTGAGTTAATAACAAAATAACAAGCATTAGTATTATTCAATACAACAATTATACACAAATGATTAAGCCGGTGTTAAGCTGGGGTATTCAAAAATACTAGAGTTACTTATACCAGCTAAGTTCGTCATGTCAAAATTATTATCTGCAACCTTAATAACAACAGCTTTATTACTGGGATTCAACCAAAATCAAAAACTGGCGATCGCCGGAACTTGTGCTTCACAATGCGGTGCAAAGCCACTCCAATTTACACCCGGTAAATTTATCAGAGTAGAAGTAGTAAACAAGACACCGAATTTGATTTATATAGAGAAACCACAAGGTACTAATCCAATTGCTTTACGACCCGGACAGAAAGTACGATTAGAACAAGGAGATGGTACCCAGCCAAATATATCCGTAATTTTCTGGAACGAAAACGGATTATCGCTAAAAGCAAACCTTTCTAAACCAAACTTTGCAACCTTACAAGTAGAATTACGTCCCGAATGGCGCATTGGTGGCGATAGAGGTGTTTATGTAAAAGATGATGGGCGCGTGCAGTTGCTTTAAGGAAGTTAGGCAACGGATGGAGTTGGGCCGCGGATGGAGTTAGGCAACGGATGGAGTTGGGAGTGGCGGCAACGGATGGAGTTAGGAGTTGGGAGTGGCGGCAACGGATGGAGTTGGGAGTTGGGAGTGGCGGCAACGGATGGAGTTGGGAGTTGGGAGTGGCGGCAACGGATGGAGTTGGGAGTTAGTACGGCTTTATTTGATTTCAAAGCGAGAATTTGGATTCAACTATACTTTAAATAAATAGAAAACCAGGCTTACAAATTCCGTTAGCAGATTATATAAATTACGATTTTAATTTTTAATTCACGTAAGTGGTATATTTTTTTAGACTGAAACTGTAATTTTTTAGTTGATAAATTTAATACAAATGTCTTTAAAGCATCTTGAAACCCTTGTTATATTCATAGGTTAATTAAATCAACTACCTTTTTCATAAATTATTAGGTTCAAACTCCTAACTCCCAACTCCTAACTCCTAACTCCTAACTCCCAACTCCTAACTCCATCCGTTGCCCAACTCCATCCGTTGCCGGTGGTACTAATTCCATCCGTTGCCCAACTCCATCCGTTGCCCAACTCCATCCGTTGCCCAACTCCATCCGTTGCCCAACTCCTAACTCCTAACTCCTCTTCGTATGCTAGATGAAATCAAGCCGAAATCTCAACGCGATCGACGTTTACCATTACAACGCTGGCAAATTTATCCGCAAAAGACTGATTTAGCGCAAAAACTAGCGCGGGTGAATAATATGTCACCTTTAATTAACCAATTATTAATAAATCGCGGCTTTGATTTACCAGACACCGCAGAAATATTTTTAAATCCACAATCTTTAAGTTTACCGGAACCTTTAGATGAATTTCCAGATTTAGCAATGAGTGTAGAATTGCTGCAAAATGCGATCGCAACTCAGGAAAAAATAGCTATTTGCGGCGATTATGATGCTGATGGTATGACTAGCACGGCTTTACTTTTGCGAAGTTTACGGACTTTTGGTGCTGATGTTGATTATGCTATCCCCAGTCGGATGGATGAAGGTTATGGTATTAACAAGCGAATAGTTGAAGAGTTTTACAACGAAGGTGTAGGAATTATTCTGACTGTAGATAATGGTATCTCCGCATTTGAACCCATTGCTAGAGCCAAGGAATTAGGATTAAAAACAATTATCACAGACCATCACGATATTCCGCAAAAATTACCTCCTGCCGACGCGATTTTAAATCCTAAATTATTACCGGAATCGTCGGTTTATCGTGGTGTTGCTGGTGTGGGTGCTGCTTATATTTTAGCGATGTCTTTAGCAGAAAAATTGGGCAGAGCCGAAGAAATATCCGATACGATGTTGGAATTATTTGCCCTGGGGACAATTGCCGATTTAGCACCATTAGTGGGGGTTAACCGTACCTGGGTAAAGCGCGGTTTACGGTTATTACCAAAATCTCAATTAGCAGGGATACAAGCATTGATTCAAATGGCTGGAGTACAAGCCCTGGGAAGTCAGGCAGTAGGGAATAACTTTCTAAATCCAAAATCTAAAATCCAAAATCCGTCTTGGAAAGTTTTGGGGGAAGAGAATCTACACCCCAAACTTTCCGCAAAATCCCTTAAGCCTGACGATATTGGTTTTCGTTTGGGGCCACGAATTAATGCTATTGGTAGAATCGGCGACCCCCAAATTGTTATAGAATTATTGACTACTGACGATGTAGGGATAGCCCTAGAACGCGCCATGCAGTGCGAAGCGACTAATGCACGTCGTCGGGAAATGTGCGAAGAAATTGAAAAACAAGCTATCGCATTAGTAGAAACCTTGGGTGTAGCTTCTTTAAAAGATGACCGAGTATTATTTATTGTTCAACCAGATTGGCATCATGGCGTAATTGGTATTGTTGCCTCCCG
This sequence comes from uncultured Rivularia sp., assembly GCA_964395005.1. Lineage (GTDB taxonomy): Bacteria > Cyanobacteriota > Cyanobacteriia > Cyanobacteriales > Nostocaceae > Rivularia. Next base: position 5,957 of record CAYMZW010000253.1, on the reverse strand, counting down.
GTTGCTCGAACGTTATGGGGTTCCGGTATTTATTGGTACTTATGAAGATGACAACCATATTCGCGGTTCGGCAAGAGGTATTCCCGAATTTAATGTATTTGACGCTTTGCAATCCTGTGATGATTTGCTCGGTAAATACGGAGGGCATAAAGCCGCAGGAGGATTTTCTTTACCAGCAGAAAATTTAGAACCAGTACGTCAGCGTTTGAGCGACTTTGCCTGCTCATGTCTCGAACTTCAGCACCTCAAACCTTTACTCAAAATAGATACTTTAGCTAACCTTAATCAGGTGAATCGAGAACTTTACCAGCAAATTAACGCTTTAGAACCTTGCGGAATTGAAAACCCAAATCCGGTTTTTTGGACTCCCAACGTTAAAGTACTCGAACAAAAAATTGTTGGCAAAGGTCATATTAAGTTTACAGTTGGTCAAATGGTTAACGGACAACAGTACAAAATTAAAGGTATAGCTTGGCGATGGCGTGATTATTTTCCTTTACCAACAAGAGTAGATATTGCTTACAAACTCAAAGAAAACAACTTTAACGGCAACACTTCCATCGAGTTAGAAGTAATAGGCGCTAGACTTCCAACCGATTCTCACTTCTTTTTTACCTACGACGATAAACCCGTTAGAGCTACATTTGAATACGGCGATCGCCAATATATTTGCGGCATCTATCAAAACGGTTCTTCAGCAGAATTAAGAATTAAAAGTCCCCAAAACAAAGTTTTAGCAGTTCAATCGGGACATGATATCGGTTTATTAGGAATCAATCGCGAACAAGCCCAAAAAGTGGATATATCTCAATCCCCTTACTGCGATATTATTAAACTTGCTTTGAAAGCCTTAGAATAAGTTAGGAATTAGGAGTTAGGAGTTAGGAGTTAGGAGTTAGGAGTTAGGAGTTGGGAGTTAAGAATTAATAGTGAAGAGTTAGTAATTCAAAACCTTTGACCTTTGACCTTTAACCTTTAACCTTTGACCTTTAACCTTTGACCTTTAACCTTTGACCTTTAACCTTTAACCTGATTAAAAGGAGTCACGAGACAAACTCATAACTCCACCGAAAACAATTACATATCGCCACCGCGAAATGCCAACACAAAAATCACCGCAGGCCCAGCTAACATAATTAGCGCTACAGAGCCAAGCTGCAAAATAACTTCCCAATTGATATTGGCTAAAGCTTCCATTAATTCCTCCCAGTTGCCTTAAAAAAATTGAATAAAAAGAATGATCTTTCCTGGATATAGATCGTATCCGAAAATTAGCACCAAATTTTAATTTACTTAACAAAATTATAGAAAAAGATATAAAAAACGAAAAAAAGCAAATTGATTTTAAGATAATTGAGTGCTATTGCAATACCATTTCTTTAATCGTCGGCGGTATGCGATCGCCTAATTAACTTCTGCCGAAGGCGATTGATAATTCTATCTGACGATGAGCGCACTATTAGAAACAATTTGTTACCTTTATCACTAAAACGTAAACAAAAAAATGGCAACTTGGCAATGTGTAAAGCGGTGTGGAGCCTGTTGTTATCTTGACCCAGCAGAGCGTCCCGAAATAGACGAATATTTGACCCCAGAAGAATTAGAAAAATATCTCAGTATGGTAGGGGCCGACGGATGGTGCATAAATTACAACCATGAGAAAAGGGAATGCAGTATTTATGCTGAGCGTCCCCGGTTTTGCCGAGTAGAGCCAGAAGTATTCAAAGATTTATTTGATATCGAACCCGAAGAATTAAACGATTTTGCCATCGAATGCTGTCACCAGCAGATAGAATCAGTATATGGCGATCGCAGTTTTGAAATGATGCGATTTAATAAAGCGATTGGAATTTAATTGGGAATTGGGCATGGGGCATGGGGGATTGGTAATTGGGCATTGACAATATTGATAACTATTTCAATATTTTAAACTCCTAACTCTTAACTCCTAACTCCTAACTTCTCCTCATCTCCTTGTCTCCCCATCTCCCCATCCCTCGAAGTAATCGGACGGCTACTACACCCAATACCTTACGGCTCTCCCCACTGCCGATGCGTGTGAAATAAAGATACATTATCTTTAAGAAAAGTAGACAAATGTTTAGAAAAAAAGTGAATTTAATTTCACTGCTAACCGTTCAGCTAGGGAGCAAGAACCCATTATGTTTGAACACTTTACTTCCGAAGCAATTAAAGTAGTTATGCTCGCCCAGGAGGAGGCACGTCGCCTGGGACACAATTTTGTAGGCACGGAACAAATTCTCTTGGGATTGCTGGGAGAAGACACGGGTGTTGCTGCTAAAGTGCTGACGGATATGGGTGTAACTCTTAGAGATGCACGCCGAGAAGTCGAAAAAATTATTGGTAGAGGTTCTGGTTTTGTTCCACCAGAAATTCCTTTTACTCCTAAAGTTAAAACTCTATTTGAGCAGTCTTTTAAGGAAGCTCGCTCTCTTGGACATAATTATATTGGTACCGAACACCTGCTTCTTGGTTTAACCGAAGCTGGGGAAGGTGTTGCTGCTAAAGTATTACAAAATCTAGATGTTGATTTGAAGCAGCTTCGCACTGCTGTTATTCGTCGCTTGGGTGAAGTAGCATCTGTTGGTGCTGGCGTTGGCGGTGGTAGCACCAGACGCAACCAAATGGCAACTTTAGAAGAATTTGGTAGAAATCTCACTAAATTAGCAGCAGAGGGCAAATTAGACCCTGTAGTTGGTCGCGATTCGGAAATTGAGCGTACCGTTCAAGTTCTGGGAAGACGCACCAAAAACAACCCCGTGTTAATTGGCGAACCTGGAGTCGGTAAAACTGCGATCGCCGAAGGTTTGGCGAGTCGAATTTTTAATAACGATGTACCCGATATCTTGCAAGAAAAGCAGGTTATCAGCCTTGATATGGGCTTAGTGGTAGCCGGTACCCGTTTTCGTGGTGATTTTGAAGAACGTCTTAAGAAAATCATGGAAGAAATCCGCTCTGCGGGTAATATCGTCCTGGTGATAGATGAAATTCATACTTTAGTTGGTGCGGGTGGCATGGAAGGCGGTATGGATGCCGCTAATATTCTGAAGCCAGCATTAGCAAGAGGCGAACTCCAGTGTATTGGAGCCACCACTCTTGATGAGTACCGCAAGCACATCGAGCGCGATGCAGCCTTAGAACGTCGTTTCCAGCCAATTAAGATTGGCGAACCTTCAGTAGACGAAACGATTGAAATTTTACAGGGATTGCGCGGTGCTTACGAGCAGCATCACAATTTAACAATATCTGACGAAGCATTAGTTGCAGCCGCTCAACTTTCCGATCGATATATTCAAGATCGCTTTTTGCCGGATAAAGCTATCGATTTGATTGATGAAGCTGGTTCTCGCGTGCGTTTACGTCATTCAATGGCTTCTAGCGACCGAGATTTGAAGCGTCAACTTACTGCGATCGCGAAAGATAAAAACGAAGCGGTTAAGTTACAGAATTTTGACAAAGCTTCCGAACTCCGCGATAAAGAAATGGAGTTGGAAGTACAGCTTAAAGATGCTGAATCTGGCGAACAGATGGTTAGAGCCGTTGTTGGCGAAGAAGATATAGCTCACATCGTAGCTTCTTGGACTGGCGTACCCGTCAACAAGCTGACAGAATCTGAATCTGAAGTGTTGCTGCATTTAGAAGATACCCTTCATCAGCGACTTATTGGACAAGAGCAAGCTGTTACCGCAGTATCCAAGGCAATTCGCCGCGCTCGCGTTGGTTTGAAAAATCCAGATCGTCCAATTGCTAGCTTTATTTTCTCAGGTCCTACGGGAGTTGGTAAAACAGAATTAGCAAAATCCTTGGCTTCCTACTTCTTCGGCTCCGAAGAAAATATGATTCGTTTGGATATGTCGGAATACATGGAACGTCATACCGTCAGCAAATTAATCGGTTCACCTCCGGGTTTTGTTGGATACGATGAAGGCGGACAATTAACCGAAGCAGTGCGTCGTAAACCTTATACAGTACTGCTGTTCGACGAAATCGAAAAAGCGCACCCCGACATATTTAATATGTTGCTGCAAATGTTGGATGAAGGTCATCTTACCGATGCTAAAGGTAGGAAAGTAGACTTCAAGAATACCTTGATTATCTTGACTTCCAATATTGGTTCGCGAGTAATTGAAAAAGGTGGTGGTGGTTTAGGCTTCAACGTAGAAGAAGAAGCAGAAGCTAACTACAACCGCATCAAAACCTTGGTTAACGAAGAACTCAAAAATTACTTCCGTCCCGAGTTCCTCAACCGTCTTGATGAAGTTATCGTCTTTACCCAGCTTCAGAAAGACGAAATCAAGGAAATCGCCGAAATCTTGCTCAAAGAAGTTACTAGCCGTTTACTTGAGAAAGAAATTACCTTGCAAATTAGCGAAAGCTTCAAAGATTTAGTAGTGCAAGAAGGATACAATCCTAGCTACGGTGCTAGACCATTACGTAGAGCGATTATGAATCTCTTGGAAGATTCATTAGCAGAAGCAATGCTCTCAGGTCAAATTGGACAAGGCGATACAGCAATTATAGACGTTGACGACGACGGACAAGTCAAAGTGATTAAAGTGGAGAAATCCGAATTAGAGTTTGCTAATGTCAGCTAAAAGTTATACCAAAGTTGATTTTGGTGGTAACATACTGATACGACTTCTTTGTCAAAATAGAAACTTCTATATTTCCAGCGAACGGGTTTTCAACCCGTTCTGAGAAGGAAGAAGTAGCTATAGAACAACAGGAAACGTAGAGAATATACTTAAGCAAACGTTGTATGAAATGGTAATAACTCTTTTAACCCCCCGGTAGCGATACTGGGGGATTTTTATGTATATACAGTCTTTTCGGTTGATTGGAATACACCTAGAGGGAACCTCACCCCATCCCCTCTCCTTGTTAAGGTAGAGGGGGGAAGTTTGTAGGTTGGGTTAGCCGCACGAAAATATATGGTTTTTAAAGAATAGTTGAAGCGGCGTAACCCAACATTAATATTGTCGCTAATTAATAGTAATTTGAAAAAATCATATTGGTTTATCTCCCATCGTGATGTTGGGTTACGATACGATAATATAAATTCTCATTACAAGCAAAATTTGGTAAACGTGTCTAACCCAACCTACAAGTTGAATTACTATAAACTAAATTACGTTAATCGCATTCATATTCATCAACAATCACACCTAAGCCCAAATCTTTCTTGCCACAGGGAATTGGTTCGGGAATTTCTTTGAATTTTTTAGTGACTGGAGTATCAACCGCGCTGCTAAGTAAATAAAAAATCACAGCACCGCCAATAGCTAATCCCAAAATAATTTGTTTTACACTCAAGCCTTTATTTTTATCTTTCATAATTAATTAAAAAGATGCCTTCATTTTTTTATTAATCCCGAAAAATACTAAAAACTATCAGTTTGTAGGTTAGATTAGGCGCATTTATAAGTATGATTTTTCATTAATAGTTTGTAGGTTGAGTTAGCCGCACGAAAATATATGGTTTTTAAAGAATAGTTGAAGCGGCGTAACCTAACATTAATATTGTCGCTAATTAATAGTAATTTGAAAAAATCATATTAGTTTATTCGCCATCGTGATGTTGGGTTACGACACGATTTTATAAATTCCTCATCACAAGCAAAATTTGGTAAACGTGTCTAACCCAACCTACAAGATATCTTTGATTATTTAGTCCACGGAGGTGGACTTTGTTTGTGTAGACGCGGTTTCAACCGCCAGATTCTCAAACATTAATCCCCCAACTCTACACAAAAAACCCCCCACCTTTCGATGAGGGATTTTTATTTCTTAACAAGTTACTTACTTTGTTAAAGGTTAACCGCCTACCCTACTCGCCGTTGAGGCTATCAGGAATGCGCCATACGTCAGAACGTAACCCACGGTAAAGTGAGCTAAACCAATCAAACGACCTTGAACGATGGACATTGCAACGGGCT
>CAYMZW010000252.1:0-10091 GCA_964395005.1 uncultured Rivularia sp. | reverse complement strand
AAGCCAAAATCGGACGAGTATCCCTCAACAAACGCACTACTCCCACAAATACGGTAAAGAATTCCAAACGTCCTAAAAACATTCCCACAGTTTCCGACCATAATAAAGCTGGTGCGGCATCGGCAGCGGTTACCCCTACCGATAAACCTACTGTTCCCATTGCGCTGGCATATTCAAACAAACTTTCTTGCAGGGTATAACCGTGAGCGGCAATAATCGCGCTACCAATACCAAAAAGCATTAAGTAAAGAAATACAAATATACTAATTTGTTTAACTTGGTCGTTTTGCAGAAATTTCCGTTTATCGCCTTCCCAAATATGAGCTTCATTTACAGCACCTGGTGGCATTAACATCCGACGTATTTCCCAGGTTAAAGCGCGATAAAGGATATATACGCGCATTTGTTTTATACCACCTGCTGTCGAACCGCTGCCTCCACCAATCAACATTAATAGTATTAATATCAACCATCCCAAACCATTCCAGTCAGTATATCCCACAGTAGAAAATCCAGTTGTGGAAAGAGCGGTGATAGTTTCAAATATAGATACTCGAATCGCTTTCCCTAAGTTGGGATAAAGTGGCAAAATTACACCAAACAGCAAAACAACGCTGCACAAGATATACAACAAAAATTGCAGCCGTATTTCTCCGTTACGCATTACTGATTTAAATTTACCTGTGACTAACATATAGCTGGTAACAAAGTTGAATGCTCCGACAATCATCAACACATTTGTTACCACTTCCACAGCAGTATTATCCCAGTAACCAATAGAATCCGGACGAGTAGAAAACCCTCCCGTAGAAACAGCAGCGAAGGAATGGTTAATCGCATCAAAGAAATTCATTCCCGCTAAATCTAGCGCTATAGTTCCGACGATTATATATCCGAGATAAATTCCTAAAACCAACTTTGCAGAGCGTCGCACGTTAGGAACTAACTGTTCGGTACGCCCTTCCGCACTCGCTAAACCAGAACCAGAAGGCCCGGCGATCGCACTTAATGTAATAATCGCCAAACCCGCTCCACCAAACAGTTCTATGGTGCTGCGATAAAGTAATATCAGCCGCGAAGCTTTGGTTACGTCTACCACCGAAAGTCCAGTTGTTGTCCAACCGCTGGTAGATTCAAACATTGCTTGAGTAAAATTCAATCCTTGGATTGTCATAAACGGTACCGTACCGACGACAATTGCTAGCAACCACGACAAAACAACAATTACCGCACCTTCTTGTAAAGTCAAACTAGTAGCTTTTTTAGGAGCTAGGAAACGCCATAAAATAAAGCCTAAAGCAGAAAGTATAATACCCGGAATCAGGAAACCCCAAGCTAGTGAAACTTCTTCTGGATAAGCAATTAAAGCAATCAAAGGTGAAAGAATACCTAATCCAGAAATCAGACAAACCAAACCCGTATAGCCGAAGATAGCCCGGTAACGCTGGCGTAAAAAACTTTTGTAGCGACTCATGTTAAACCTTCTCCCCCATAATTACACGTTGAGCCTTAGCACATTGGTTTGACTGACTAATTAAAATTAGGCGATCGCCACTCCGTAAACGACTATATTCCTTAGCCTGTAAGACAGTTCCGCCGCGAATAATACAGGCTATTGCGGCTCCATTTAAGTTTAATTGTTCGGGAGTTTTCTCAACAGCAGGGCTATCATCTTGTAGCGTCATTTCTGTTAAAGTAACTTCCGTATCAGCTACGGGTAATAAATTTTTAATATCTTGAATATCTGCTTGCTGTTCAATTAAAGAACCCAGAACTTCCGTTGCTGAAAAAGCTTGAGTAACACCCAATTTTTGGAAAACTTCGCGGTTATCAGGATCGTTTACTAAAGCAATAGTACGAGGTACCCCATAACGATCTTGAGCAACTTGACAAGCAACCAAATTATCTTGATCTTGAGCAGTTAAAGCCAACAAAACATCAGCACTATAAGCACCAGCTTCTTGAAGCATTTGTGGACTACTACCATCACCTTTAATAACCGTTGCTTTCAGCTTGCGAGATAACGACAAAGCTTGCGTTTCATTGGGAGTAATAATAGTTAATTGATAGCCCTTACTAGCAAACTGTCTGCCTAAAAAATAAACTAATTTATCACTGCCAATTAAAATGATTTTCATAAATTATAAATAGGTAATTGGGCATTGGGCATTGGGCATTGGGAATAGGTTTTTATACTTTTATTCACCAATCCAAAACAAACTAAACGTATCTGTTCTTAAACGCATCATTTATTAAAATATAAAAGGTTTTAATCCTTAACTCATAACTCCTAATTCCTAACTCCTAATTCCTAACTCCTAACTCCTAACTCCTAACTCCTAATTCCTAACTCCTAACTCCTAATTCCTAACTTCCAAACTATTAGCAAAAGCATCAGCAGATAGTTGTGTGGGACTAATTGTTTCAATTCCAAAGTCACGATAAATTGCTTCGCGATTTGGGTCGAATACGCGAGCTAATACCGAAGGAATTTCAAATAGTTTTTTAGCGATTTGCGCCACCATAATATTAATATTGTCAGAATCGGTAACGGCTAGCAAGCAATCGGCTTTATCAGCTTTCGCACTTCGCAATACAGCTAATTCAGTGGCATCACCAACAATTTGAAAACCGCTAAATTCACCTCCCAAAGAATCAAAATTAGATTCCGACAGATCGATAACTACAACAGAATTACCGTCAGCACTCAATTGACTAGCCAAAATTGAACCCAAACGTCCGCAACCAACAACTACAATGTATTGAGATTTTGCCATTTTCTAATTTATTATTTCTATTATCAATTACCCATGCCCAATCCCCCATGCCCAATCCCCAATCTTTACATCTTCAAACGAGATTTTGGCGAAGCTGTAGCGCGTTCTAAATTTTTTTGTGCTGGCTTGTATGCTGGATCTAAATCTGTAGCAACGCGATAGTTTTTGATTGCTTGAAGATTATCACCAGTTACTTCTAAAAGTTCTCCTAACAAATTAAATGCTTCGGCATTATTAGGATTAACACCAATTGCTTGTTTAACTAATGCAATAGCTTCTTCAAATTGCCGTTTACTAGCTTTATTTTTAGCTGTTGACATCAATGAATCATAATCTTTTGGTAAATCTGAAACATTTTCTCTACCTAATACTCTCGATACTAATTCGCGAATTTCTTTGGGAGTAAAAGGCTTTTGCATAAAGTCTACTGCTCCCAATTTCATCGCATCTACGGCATTTTCGACGTTAGCATGAGCCGATACCATAATTACTTGTAAATCGGGTTTTAGTTCTTTTGCTCTTTGAAGTACTTCTATACCGTTCATTCCCGGCATTTGTAAATCTAATAGCATTAACTGAGGATTAAATTCATCAAGTTGAGAAAGTCCGTCTAATCCATCAATAGCGGTTTTAACCGTATAACCTTGCGGCTCTAAACATTGCGCTACCGTCAATCGAATATTTTTTTCATCATCTACAACTAAAATTTTTGCTTCAGACATTTGTTAATTCTCCTTGTTTATCGGAATTTTGATCGGAATTTACTTTGCTAGGAAGTGTAAAACTAAACTTACTACCTTCACCCACTGTGGAATCTACCCAAATTGTGCCGCCGTGAGCTTTGACAATCTCCTTACAGATAGATAATCCTAAGCCGCTACCGCCAATATCGCGTTTTGTTTTGACCTGTACAAACTTGTCAAAAATTTTACTTTGAAATGCAGGATCGATTCCGGGGCCGTCATCGCTGACTGAAAAATAAATTGAGTTACCGTGTTTTGTCGCTGCAATTTCAATTTGTGATTCTGCATAGCGTAAAGCGTTTGCAACTAAATTTGTTAATACCCAAGTTATTTTATTAGCATCGGCGTTTACCTCCGGTAATTCTTCTATTACCTTTTTATTTAATTGAATATTCTTTTCTTGAGTTTGAACTTTAAATAGCGATATTACTTTATCAATAATAAAATTAGCTTCAATCGGTACTCTTTCCATATCAATTCGACCGGATTCTATCTTAGAAAGATCGAGTAAATCGTTAACTAAACTCCGCAATCGCTCTACATCTTCAGAAGCAGTTTGTAATAATTCCTGCTCTGATTCTGATAACTTTTGCTGAGCGGTTTCTAAAAGTAAATCGATACTCATTGACATTCCTGTTAACGGAGTTCGTAATTCGTGAGAAGCAGTCATCACAAAATCACTTTTTAACTGATCGATTTGCTTAAACTTAGTTACATCTTGCAATAGCAAAACCACACCCAATCGTTTACCATCCTCAGTTTTTACCGGAGTAGTAATATAACGATAAAAATACTCAACGCCGTTTTTTTCTAAAGTTAAAACCGATTCATCAGCATTTAATTGTGAAGGTTCCCCAGATTCAGCAGTAGCTTGAATTTGATTGTATAAAGTTCTGTCTTCAACAACTTCTAAATAATGCCTTCCTTCAGCTAATTTTGGTTTAGCATTAAATAGACTTGCAGCAGTCGGATTAATATCAATAATATTGCAGCGGTCATCTACTACAATAATTGGGTCAGAAATACTATCAATAATTGCTTCATTACGCTGCTTTTGAGCAATAATCGTATTCACATTTAAAGCGTGGAAATTCTTAAGTTTTTGGCTCATAGAATTAATTTCTCCCGCCAAATGTCCCAACTCATCATTAGACTGTATCGGAATATTTACATCATAATTACCACCAGCAATTTCTTCAGTAGCTTCAGTAATTTTCTTCAATGGGCTTGTTAAATTTTTGGAAAGAATTAAACTAAAAATTAATCCTAAAACAGCAGCAGAAGAACCCGCAAAAATCATTGATGCAATTGCATTTCTAGAAGTAACTTGTGCTTGTTGCGAAGCTGCTTCCATAGTCTGCTGATTCAAATTCCGCAACTCAATCGAAGCTTGACGTACTACTTCAAACTTAGGTAAAACCGATTTATTGTAAAAACTTCTTGCCGCTTCCGGTTGATTTTGTAAAGAACGAAATTGAGCAACGCTGCTAAGATAATCTCGATAATTTTTTTCCAACTTAGCTAAAATCTCAGTTTCACCTGAAATGGTAATATTAACCTTAGCTCGCGACAACCATTCAAAAAATTCAACTTGATTATCTGCAAATAAATTATTTGCATTTGTACTACCTTCCGACAGCGAAATTAAAGTAGCGCTATCTTGACGCTCCAAAGCATCCACCATTCCCTCAGCAGCGCGAATACTGCGGTAATTTTCCCGCAAAATCGCTTCGCTAGCCTGCCCCAAACGCCAAAGATTCGCAACACCCCAAGCACCCACAAGAATAACCAAGGCAAGACTAACACCATAACCAGCGAGAATTTTGGTTCTCAGCCTCACAGCATTCTATCCTCTACAAATGTAAGTAAAAATACAATACCAAAATGTAGTTAGCGCTCCTCTCATTCTTGCGAGAGAATATTTACTCATCTTTAGATAGTGGTTTTATTTAAAGTATTTAAACGATAAAGATTTTTATAATTATTATCAGATATATCTATTTCAAAACCAAAAAATTAACATTTCTCCTCCGCGAAACTTAGCGTTTACCTCCGCGTACCTTTGCGTTTCTCAACATTAATTACTAAAACCATCAGCAAACCCTCTCACAGCTTTAATCAAATCATTCGGAGTACCAATATCCAAATAACTACCATTTATAAAAGCTTCCGCTTCCACCTGCAAACCTTGACTTATACCAGCTTGAATTACATTTCCAATTGGAATTTCTGGTAACTGCGGTAAATTTATATCTTCTTTCACAGCAATCAAATACTCGTGTAGAAACTCAGTAAACTCCGGTTTCCAAACAGCAATTCCCCACATAAAACGTAAATCAGACTGAGGTGGCTTCTCAATTATTGAAATAACCTTCCCCGTATCATCGAAATCCACCATCCCCGCTTTTTGAGGTTTATCCGTAGGAAACAATCCTAAAACCACATCAGCATTACTTAATTCCAAACGTTTTAATATTGTTATAAAAGCATCTTGCGGTTCAAACAAAATATCAGGAAAACCCAAAGCTACCACAGCATCCTTTACAAAAGGATAAGCACTATCCAAAGTAAAAGGAACCCCATAAGGTAAACCCATAATTAGGTATCCCAAATTCATCGAAAGCATTTCACCATCACCAAAATATGCCGGGATATCCCATTTCCCCGGACGCAAAATAAAATATGCTTTATCAATACCCGCGTTTCTCATCTTTTCAAGTAAGTAGTGAGAAACAACTTTAGGGCGTAAATTATTTTGATTATTAATTTGAGTATTGTTATCGCGATCGCCTCGAAAACCCACAGGATACAACTCCTTACTCAAAGGTAAAGGAGAAATCCGCGTAGCCTTTCCACCAGCGGGAATTAATCCGATAAGCGGGAGTTTTTTCATGTATATGGGGGCTTTTTTTAGAGGGGAAGAGGGGGAAGAGGGGGAGATAGGGAGAGGGGGAGATGGGGAGAAGACATATTAATAGTACTTACGCGATCGCAACGGTGTATTAGATGTTTCAGACGTTTAGATCCCCCCAACCCCCCTTTTTAAGGGGGGCTTTTCGTAACTCCTAACTCCTAACTCCTAACTCCATCCGTTGCCTAACTCCTAACAACTAACTAAAAAATATCCCCCTTTCTCGGCGCATTGGCAAGCAGAAAAAGGAGGTTAATAAGTTTTATTACGTGAGTAATACTATTTTACGGAAACAGCATCAACATCGATAGTATCTGCACTCTTGTTTTTAGCAGCCGCATCGGTTGTACTATCTACTGTATCTGTATCTGTATCTGTCACTCCCTTACGCGCTTTAAAGCCTTCGATAAGCATTTGTGAGAATTCGCTAACTAACAGCGTTAACACAAAAACGTCATCTACTTGTCCGACAATCGGGAAAATGTCAGGAATTACATCAACTGGACTAACAAAATATACGAGAGTTCCTAAAAGTACCCACCAACGGTATTTAGGATTACGAATTAAACCGCGATACCATTCGTAAACTGATTGAATTGAAAAATTCATATTTTTAACCTCAACATACGTTTAATTTTACAAAAGATGACTATTACGAACTGTGGGAATAACCGCCCTATTATGGTATGGAATATGCTACTAAGTTACTAACTTTGTGCTTATGTGGTAAACCTCCAACATAAGATAGTTCACATTCAGTGTAGAAGTTGTGCGTTAATCTCTAAAATTAAAGTGGTGTGAAATATTTGGTGAGGATGAACGGAGGAGATTTGTAAAATGAATATTGAAGATATTGTACGCAAGATTGGGCCTGTAGCTTGGCCTTTGCTTTTTTTCTCGGTTTTATCTTTGAGCGTAATTTTCGAGCGGTTATGGTTTTGGCTCAGAATTTTAACTCAAGAAAGGAAGATTGTCGATCGGGTATTAGATGCGGCTCGGGATGATTGGGAGCTTGCTACCGAAATTTCACAAAGAGCAGAGCGTCAACCTATCGGTAGGTTTCTCTACGCGCCTTTAAGTTTACCAAGAAGAGATCCCGAAACTTTTAGTTTGGCGCTCGAAGCAACGGCAGAAAACGAGTTAGCTTTAATGCGTCGCGGCGAAAAGGTTTTAGAGTTGGTAATTGCTGTTGCACCTTTATTGGGATTATTTGGTACCGTTTGGGGTTTGATTCAAGCCCTCGATAAAATCAAAATTTCGGATTTGGGTACGGCAGATACTGCTGGAGTCACCAGTGGTATTGGCGAATCTTTGTATAGCACCGCAGCAGGATTAGTGGTTGCGATTTTCACTTTGATATTTTATCGGTGGTTTCAAGGCTTGGTAGTTAATCAAGTCAAAGTTTTCCGTAAGGCTGGGAATGAGATGGAGTTACTTTATCGCCAGTTTCCTCCAACTGATACTAATCTAAAACCTCGTAAAGCGCTATCTGAAGTAATTGTAGGAGACAAAGATACAAAAGTGGAAAATTCTAGAACGCCGCGTAAGCGAGGTAAAAATAAGTTTTCCGAACCTCCTCAAACAACAGAATCGGATTCACCCGAATCTGAAGATAAATAATCGCTTTCTTAAGCATTTTTGATAATACACGCTCCACACACACTGCGTAAACCGAAGTTCCAATTCAGCGCCGTGTTTTTTCTTTTTAGTTCAAATTAGTGCTTTGCGGTGGCTAAAAAGCAATTAGTAGTTCCGTCTTTCCATCCCATTCATGTTGCCGTAAGTACGTGGTGAAAATTAACAGATGAAAATAAACCAAAACCATTACAATTCAACTGAAGATGTTCAAGTTCAAATAATCCCGTTAATCGATGTTGTTTTTTGCATGCTGACATTTTTTATATTGGCATCGCTACAATTTAGTCGGCAACAGTCAATCAATATCGATTTACCCCAAGCCAACACTGCAACAGCTAGCGTACAGTCAGAAACAGATCGAGACATTTTGCCCGTTACTATTGATGGAGTCGGTCAAATTTATGTAGAACAAGATGCAATACAGCGGGAGCAGTTAGGAGGTATTTTAAAGAACTATCTTGCAGCAAATCCTAAAGGTACTCTAGTATTATATGCTTCGCGATCGGCAAGGTATAACGACGTAATTGAAATATTAGATTTGCTACGACAAGTAGGTGGTGACAGAGTATCTTTAGCAATTATACCCGGTTCTGAAGAACAGCCTGCAAATCCATTACAGCCGCTTCCCAATTTACCTATTAACCCAGGAGCTACTCCTGGTGGAGCGATACCTTTACCAGGCTCACCACTCACTCCTGCTCCCAACTTGCCTCAAAACAACCCCAACCTTAACCTACCTCCCGGCAGCACTCAAATCCCAATTCCTATTACCCCCAATCAACCCCCAACCGGACAAGGAGTCCCACCAAGTCCTAGCGGAAATACAAATACCATTCCGCCGACCGTATCCTCTCCGGCACCAGCACCTGGCGCAACTGTAGCACCAGCAGCACCTGGAGGTAACGATACTTCTGAGTAGAGAATTGGGACAAGGAGATGGGGAGACAAGGAGACAAGGAGACAAGGAGACAAGGAAATGGGGAGATGGGGAGATGGTGAGAGTAGTCGCGTGGGTCGTCATCCCGCAGTACGAGCGAACTACCGAACCCGTTCACGCCAGAGCGTGCGGCTCAGGGGGAGATGGGGAGACAAGGAGAAATTTGATATATCACTTTTAACTCCTAACTTCTAACTATCTCTCATGCTCAATGCCCTATGCCCTATGCCCAATTACCAATTATCAATTACCAATTACCAACTCCTAACTCCTAACTCCTAACTCCTAACTCCCTTTAACCTTTAACCTTTAACCTTTAACCTTTAACCTTTAAAATTACAGGAGTTTTCAATGAATATCATCCCAATTTTAGTTGCTTGGTTAGTAACAGCCGTCAGCTTTTTAATTATTAGCAAAATTCCATTGATAGGAGTTGAAGTTGATTCTTTAAACAAAAGCTTTATTTCTGCGGCTGTTCTCGGTATTATTAACGTATTAGTTAGACCAATCTTCAGTCTAATTTTTCTAATTCCAAATGTTCTGACGCTGACTTTATTTCAAGGCTTGTTTACCTTTATTATTTCGGTTATTTGTTTCGGTCTTGCAGCTTTTATAGTGCAAGGATTTCGTCTGCGTTATGGAATTTGGAGCGCAATAATGGGAGCGCTAACACTCTCTTTAGTTAGCAGCATAATTTACCATATTTTACCTGTGTAAGCTCAAATTTAAGCTCAAAAGTTAGGAGTGATAAATCAAGATTTAGCTCCTAACTTCTTCACGAGTAATCAAGAAATTAGTCTACTTGATTTTAGATTTTAGATTTTAGATTTTAGATTGTTCTCTTCAAAAAAAAGCAGCAGGTGGCAACTTCAGATTTTATACTTTAAATTAAAGATTTTTAGATTTGAGTATTTTAGATTGTCCCTTACTTAAAGTAAAGAATTTTTTTTAATCTAAAATCCAAAATCCAAAATCCAAAATTTTTAGGTTCATTCTTGAGAGGGAGGTGCAACTTTAGCCTCGGAATTTTGAGCGCGTTGCTCGCGTCTTTTACGATCCGCTGCAATCATATCTGCCATTACTAT
>CAYMZW010000251.1:0-10099 GCA_964395005.1 uncultured Rivularia sp. | reverse complement strand
GCCATTTTAATTATTTTGATATTGGCGACGAGTATTATTGATTTTGTTTCTGCAAAAATTCGGAATTGGTTGGTTTGATTTAATTTGCAAGGTTTTTGTAGGGTGTGTTATCGCGGAGCGTAACGCACCATAATATCTGGCGATTTAATATGCCCTCGCGGGCACGCTCCGCTAACGCGGCTACACAGGCTAAACCTGCCTTCGCAGGTTATAAATATATAAGAAAAGCGAAGTTTTATGAAGTGCGTTACGCTTTGCGTCATGCCTTTGGCATACCGCGAATTCGATTCATGATAGATATATGTATATTTACTTACTAGATTGTGGTAGTCTAACTCGTTAAGATAAGTAGACTTTACAGTTATGAGTTTTTGTTAATGAAAATAGATTCTATCACCATTAAAGGATTTCGCTGTTTTGGGAATAAACCCACAACTATAAAACTATCCGAAGAAATAACAGCATTAGTTGGAGCTAATGGTTCTGGTAAAACAGCCTTGCTTGAAGCGATGTCGCGTGTATTTGGCATAACAAATAAGCAACGAACTATTATATCTACTGACTTTTACGCATTTGCAGATTCATCAAAGAACAACAGTAGTGAACGTGAGCTATATGTAGATGTTTGCTTAACTTTTAGCGAATTAGAAGAAAATCCCAATTCTAAATCTTTAAATCAAGCTGTACCGGCTTGTTTTCATCACATGGTAGTAACGAATGCAGCCCAAACCCCTTTTGTTCGTATTCGTCTTGAAGCAAAATGGGTTGATGATGGAACAATTGATGGAGCTATTGAACAAAAATTGTGGTGGGTAATAACTGATCAAGAGTTACCAACGGATGACCAGAAAAGACCTTGTGAAGCATCCGATCGCGGATTGATTCAAGTTCACTACATTCCAGCTACACGAGATCCATCTTCACAACTTACATCCGCAACCGGAGCAATTATAGGACGTTTATTAAAAGCTGTATCCTGGTCTACCGAAACACAGGAATCGATTCAAGAAGCTTCCCAAAAGATTCGAGAAGTCTTTGGAAAAGAACAAGCAATCGATAGTATTAATAAAATCTTAGCAAGTAGATGGAAAGAACTTCACAATGATACTTTTGATTCAGAACCAGAATTTAACGTTGCGAGTAGACAATTTGAACAGATAATTCGCCGATTAAATGTTGTATTTCGTCCAACAGAATCTGATAGCGAGCGTGATTTAGATGCTCTAAGTGATGGACAAAAATCACTATTTTATTTTTCACTTGTTGCTTCAGTCTTTGAAGTTGAGCAAAAATTCATTTACTCAAATATTGTTAAAAATTCAGATCCATCGGGTAAAAATGATCGCAGTGTAGACGAAACTTCTAACACAGGTTTTAATGATTATCAATTTACAGTGCCTGCTTTAATCGTTTTTGCTTTTGAAGAGCCAGAAAATCATTTAGCACCTTATTTTTTATCGCGCATTATCAAACAGCTTCGTTCCCTTGTACAGGAATATTCGACTCAAGCTGTTTTGACAAGTCACTCTCCTGCAATTCTTGGTAGGATTCAACCTGAAGAAGTTCGGCATTTTCGGCTCATTCAGGATTCGAGAACTGTAAATATTAGTAAAATAAAGCTTCCCGAAAAAAATGATACTAAGTATAAGTATATTCGCGAAGCTGTTAATGCTTATCCAGAGTTATACTTTGCCCGATTTGTAATACTTGGAGAAGGAGATTCGGAGCAAGTTGTTTTACCAAAGCTGGCTTCAGCTATGGGATTGGAAGTAGATCCTGCCTTTGTTGCTATAGTCCCACTTGGAGGAAGACACGTTAACTATTTTTGGAAATTACTTAATGAACTTGATATTCCATATGCAACACTTCTCGATTTAGATTATGGACGAAAAGGTGCTGGATGGGGTCGAATAAAATATGCTTTTGAGCAACTTTTAAAAATTGAAATTTCTGAGGATGAACTTTTAAAGTTTAAAGATAGTAATGGAAATAAGCAGGAAATAACCAAAGACAAATTAGAACAACTTCATACACGGCAAGATTCATTAGAAAATATTAATCACTTCCTAACTCATCTTGAAAATTTTGGTGTGTTCTTTTCGTCTCCTCTAGATTTAGATTTGGCAATGTTATCTAATTTTACTCATGCTTATCAAAGTTCTCAAACTAGTAAACCAAGAACATCTGAAGAAAATGCGATTAAAGCTGTTTTAAGTGATGAAGCTGATACATTTGCATATTCAAAAGTTTTAGAGTTATTACCGTGGTATAAATATCTATTTTTGACTCACAGTAAACCATCCACCCACCTTCAAGCTCTTTGCCAAATTTCTGAAGAAGAACTAAATTCAGAAGCTCCTTCAGTTTTAAAAAATCTTCTGAAATACGCCCATACAAAATTACGCTAAATAAAATATAAATTATGAATACGATTAATACAGGTTCTCAAAAATGGGTTCCAGTTGATGTAGATGAACTTGAACAAAATGCAGAGATTGTAAGACGTTCAAATGAAAACTATTCTGTAATTGCTGGGCCAGGAGCAGGTAAAACAGAACTGCTAGCTCAAAGAGCTTGCTATCTTTTACAAACAGGTAAATGTCCTTATCCTTACCGCATTCTTGCTATCAGTTTTAAAAAAGATTCTGCCAAAAATTTGAAAGACCGAGTTAATGAACGATGTTCAAAAAAAGATGCTTTACGTTTCGATTCCCTTACGTTCGATGCTTTTGCAAAAAGTATGCTAGATCGATTTATCGGAGCATTACCTGAAATTTGGCAACCAAAAATAGATTATGAACTTTATTTTCCTAAAGAACGTGAATATGAAAGCGTTTTACGTTCTTATTCTCTTAGTACCTCTGATAGATGTGTAAAAGAGTTTAATAAACAATGGATTCTTGGTTTACCGCTTGAATGCAAAGGAATGCGGGAAGTACCCGATCAACCCTTATCTATAGCAGCGAAATATTGGTGGGAAGCTTGTCTTCATGTAGGTAAAAATTCTAAATTAACTTTCCCAATGATTGGAAGGTTAGCAGAACTAATCTTAAGAATAAACCCTAAAATTAGTAATGCATTAAGATCAACTTATACTCATGTTTTTATGGATGAGTTTCAAGATACAACTCATGTTCAATATGATTTAGTAAAAACTGCTTTTCTTAATTCCCAAACTATATTAACTGCTGTCGGAGATAAAAAACAACTAATTATGCGTTGGGCTATGGCTCTAGAAGACGCTTTTGAAGAATTTGAGAAAGATTTTCAAGCACAACAGATTCAACTATCTTCAAATTATCGCTCATCGTCCCAACTAGTAGAAATACTAAATCATTTAGCTTTAATAATCGATACAAATTATCAACAGGTTCAATCTAAAGTTTCCGAAACTATATCGGAAGATGCTTGTGTAATTTGGGATTTTCACACACCGAAACAAGAAGCTGAATACTTAGCAAAAACTATATTAGACAGTATAAGAACTTATAAACTAATCCCAGAAGATTTTGTCATTTTAGTCAAGCAAAAAGCAGATACATATGAAACGTTTTTAAAAGAAGGCTTCCGAAAATACGGATTGAAGATACGTGTCACTCAGCAAGATATGCTTGCAGAACCTTTAACAGCTATTTTTATTTCTTTTTTACGATTTGGTTCAAAGAAACGTGCCGGAATTTATTGGTCTGATTGCTATAAAATTTTAGCTAATTTGCAATGTGTGGATTTGGATGATGATAAAAGTAATAGATTGCTGCAAGAAAAACTGAACAATTTTCACTATGATTTACATGATGAAATGAAACTTCAGCATTTTTCAAAGAATCAAATTAGTAAACTTTTAAAAAAGCTTGAAGAATTTATCAATAAAGTATGTATTCAAGCTTGCTATCTCCAATATAAACAAGACGATAGATATGACTATTGGTTTAAACAAATAAGCAATCAACTTAAAAAAAGTTATGAAATAGCTGAAAATCAATCTTGGGAATCAATTTTAGATAATTTTGAAGGAAAGGATTCAGTATCAATTATGACAGTTCATAAAAGTAAAGGGTCACAGTATCATACTGTTATTTTTGTTGGACTTGAAGATTCAGCCTGGTGGAGTTTTAGTAAACAACCAAAAGAATCTCGTTCTAATTTCTTTGTTGCATTTTCCCGTGCAAAACAACGTGTGATTTTCACATATTGCAAAAAACGAGGTGAAAGAGATAAAATTTCTTCTCTTTATGAAGTATTACTTAATGCAGGGGTAAAAAGCAAACTTATTGAATAATATAGCTTTTTTTACTTAACATCTTTATTCAGTCCTCTGAAGAGGACTTTCGCTATTAGACGGCGGTTTGCAACCGTCGGCGGGTTTGGGATTTACGATCAGTTTTGGTAATGATAATTCTTTGTATGATAAGGCTTTTTCGTGCTTTTTTATATCGTAAAATGTTGGGTTTGGCTATCGCTTAACCCAACCTACGAATTACTACGAATTATAAATTTTAAATATCCAAGTAATCCCCGATGGTGCGTTACGGCATTATTTAAATAGTAATTTTTTAATCGCATTATCTCGCGCCGTAACACACCCTACAATTAATAAATATTTTGTGGGATGGGCATCCTTGCCCCGTCCAAATTTATCTGAATTGATAACTGCTCACTGCTCACTGTTCACTGTTCACTGTTAACTGTTAACTGTTAACCGTCAATTCCACCAATTACAAATGCTGCCCAATAATAAGGATGATTGTACAGTTTTTTATCGGCTTTCATTTGACTTGTTCTATATAATTGTGTGGCTAATTGAGCTTTCATTCTCAATCCTTCGGGGGGAAGTTGATTTAGCAGGCTTTCGTACCATTTTGTTAACTCTCCTGCTGTCAATTCTCTCAACCATTCAACGGCTTCTGCTAAGGCAACTACTGGAGTTTTAGTTTGCAATTTGCGATAAAACTCGATCATTAATAAAGCATTGGCGGTTGATTCTACTCTCCACAAAGTATTTACTACGTTATTAACTCCTTGACTCAACAAACCGCTGGTTAAACCGGCGTATTCTGTGGTGATTTTTTGCTTGTTTACAGCAATTTCACAGGCTGATATGGTAAATAAGTTGTAATAATTAAGAGGTTTTGTACAAATTTCTTCTAACGTAATTTTGTCTTCTCCTGCTAATAAGATTTCTGATGTTGAAGAATTTACTTTAATGTCAGATGCATAACCATAAAAGTTAAATATATTGTAGTTTCCGGTTAAAGCATTTTCTACTTCCGATTTTGTTGCTTTCGCTCCCTGAATGCGATGGGGATTATCAAATATTTGACTAATAGCTAAGGCTGCTAATTTAGCTGATTTAAAAGGAGGATAATATGAAGTTTCGGGATATTCTACACTAAGCAATTTTTGTGAGGATTTATTTACAGATGATTTCTTCTGCTGGAGATTCAATCCTATTTGTAAGCTGGGTAAATAGCTGATAGCAAATTTCGAGTCAAATAATCCGTGTAAGGGCAATCTATTTAAGTCGCCGTGGGGAATTAAAATTAAATTTTCGATTCCTTGAAGTTCCTGCTCGATGCTGCTGATACTCAGTATTTCTCTAAGCTTCGCCAGCCGCTGTTCCATATCCCTACGCCAGGAATGACTAATTTTACTTTGTTTATTCCTGTTTTCGCTGCGATAGTCGCCGTATTCATCAAGCCAATCTTCTAACCAGTCTTCAAATTCTACTAAGCGGTTGACTGCTTCTGGTAACGGAAACTCGTCTGGCGCTACATTCAGCATTGGTGTAAATACTGGAATGGGTTCTGGTGCGTTGGGTTTGATAATGAATGTACGTAAACTTGATGGGCTGAGGTGCCAGTAAATTGCAGCGGTTTTAGGATTAAGTAGCTGTAAAATCGAACTGTATAGGGGCGAATAAATTCGATCCGTCCAACCGTATAGCAGCCAAGTTAAACAAGCATTTTTACCATGTTCGGCGATTTCTAAACCTTGAACTATTTCACCGTACTGAACGGCAATTTCAACCGCTAATTGTTCAAAAGCAATATTTTTCAAAGTTAATTGCTTTCTACTTTCATCGCTGCGATTTGCTTGGCTTAATAATTCTTGTAAGAAATCGGTGCTGTATTGATGCAATTCTTGGGCTTGTGTAGTTTCCCTTAAACTAACTAGAACTTTGATGAAGTGTTGCAATATTTCTAAATGCAAATTGGCAAAATCATCTGCGGTAATAGTCATTAATGCTTGATTGTATTCATCTACCGCTTGATACCAATAGTCGCGTGGTAACGAATATCTTTTACCAATGTCGTAATAACAATTACCGATTGCTAAATGCAGTCTACCCCAACCTTCTGGATGGGTATCCTCACCGACATATTTTAAAGCTTCTAAGTAACTGTTTAATTTACCTTCCTCACCTCGTAAATTCAACGCGGAATTTGTTGCAGCAACGGGACTTGATAAACTCAATTCCCGATCGAGTTGGGCGGATTTTTCTGCGGCACTACCTCTACCGAGCCAAGCTTCCCAATAATCGGCCTTGATTTCCAAAGCGCGATCGTAACAAAGGATTGCTTGTTCGTATTGTTCTAAGTAGAACAGCGCTACGGCTTTGTTGTACCAAGCAACGTGGAAATTCGGTTCAATTTCTAAAGTTTTATCGTAAGATGCAACCGCTTCTTCCCTACGTCCCAAGTTATCAAAAGCTACAGCCCGGTTAAACCAAGTTAAGTAGAAATCCGGTCTAAGTCCTAAAGCTTTATCCCAAGAAATAATAGCCTGTGCCCATTTTCCTAATTGTCCCTGGGCTACACCTCTATCAACCCAAGCATCATGTAAAAATGGTTCGATTTCCAGAGCTTTATCGTAAGAATCAATCGCCGCAACATATTGGGCATTTCCAGATAAGGCTACACCCCGGTAATACCAGTTTTCCGGATCTAGAGGTTCTAATTCCAGCGACTTATCGTAACTGAAGATAGCTTCCGAGACGCGCCCTAACTTCAGTAACGCTAAACCATTACTAGACCAAGCTTCTTGGTAATTGGGTCGAATTTCAATTGCTGTATTGAAAGAAATAATAGCATCTTCTAAAAATCCTAATTCACCTAAAGCTCTACCCCGGTTGTACCATCCTTTATAAAAATCGTTTTTAATTTCAATCGCTTTGTCATAAGAGGCGATCGCATCTTCTAAACGTCCCAAATGGAACAGCGTTAAACCTCGGTTAAACCAATATTCGTGTACATCTGGCTTGGTTTGTACCGCTTTTTCGTAGAGTTCAACAGCAGCTTCCAAATTACCGGCTCTAGCTTGAGCAAGCCCTTGATAATACCATGTTTCAGCCTGCTGGGCAATTGTATCGTTGTCAATAGATGTGCCGTTGACAACTAAAGCTGAAGATTGTTGTTCTCCTAATCCAGAAGCAAGTTGACGAACTAAACTAGCACTTTCATCCAACTTTTCCAACAAATGGTTTACAGTTGTTGCTGCAACAGGTTCTTCCGGAGTTGATTCGCGCTCGAATACTTCTGTTTCTTCTTCCTCTTCTACTTCCGAAGCTAAATCTAATAAAGCATTAAAGTTTTGCTCGGATTCTTCATCTTCAACCGAATTTCGGGCAGAATCTTCAATTGGAACAAAACTAGTATTTATAGGTTCGCTAACTTCTGAATAATCTTGAGAAGGTACTTCAACTATCTCCGAGCTATCAGAGGGCGGATAATCCCATACCTTTTCACTAAAATCGTTGATAAATTCCTGAACAGACGCATTATCAGTTTCGTCTATCCCTTCTTCTGTTTGCTCCTCCCATAATAATTCTCCTAAATTACTTACCGTGGGTTGTCCGGGGGTGACTTGCTCGGGTACGGTAGGTTTAGAAGTTTGTTCAACGGAATCTTCTTCTAAATCTTCTTGGTATTCAAATACCCGTTCCCCTACACTGTAAGAATCTTCTAGATTATTAGGATCATAAATTACAGTATCTTCTAACTGTTCCGACTCAAAGACCTGTTCGTATAAACTGTAGGATAATTCTTCTTCTAATTCTGCATTATTAGTATTCTCAACCGCTTCGTTCGTTTCTTCGTACTCAAATACCTGCCCGTACAAAGTATCGGGGAAAGGTTCTAAAGATCCCGGTATATTATTTGCAGGGGTAGCTGTAGTTTCAGATGGTTCGTAATCTTCCCATAATAATTCCCCAAATTCTTTAATTAACTCTTGCCCTGGAGAATCCCCGAACGAATTTTGAATCTTAAATTCACCATCTACCGCAATTGATTCAATTATCGGTTCATCTTCTTCATCTTCTCTCTCAACCCCAAATGATTCAATAATAAATTCGGACGATATAGGTGAAACAGGAGTTAACCCTTCTTCAGATTCAGCAGAAATTGGAATCGAATACACTGGCTGCTGCTTTGAATTGCGAGTTAATAGCTGCACCCCGATATCGTAAGCAACATCTCCTATTTCTCCAATTTCGAGTTCTCCCAACTCCACCATTCTCGAAGCCAACTCGTAATTTGGAGCCGACGAAGCTAATACTTTGTTACCAAATTGCCCCAACCACTCCAACCAACGCTTCACTGAAACGCGATGTTCGATATTTTGCAGCCAACGAAGCGCCCAATGTTGTCCTCGCGCTTGATGTACACCTTCAAGAAGTTGGGTAAACAAAAATTCCAGATCCGAATTGGACAGTTCTGGTAACTCCTTAACGGCGTGCATCTCCTTCTCTTTCATCGAAGGAGTCTGCTTACCACCAAAAATATCTTGAATAAACTTTATGAACCTCTGCACTAGCCGCCTGAGCATCTGCTGCATTGTAAAATATAGTTCACATCGAATTTTAACGAGCGTAATTAAAAAAAGAATAATTACGTAATAGGCTACCAAAGTATGTGAACTTTTCTACAAATGCAGCCAATTATGTCCGTAAAAAGTCAGCACCATAACAAAGTAACGCCGTTCTTTAAGAACACCCGGTAAAATATCAATTTGTGGATTTAGAAGTAACATTGCACTTCTGAGATAACTTAACAAAATTTCCGGAAAATAACTTGCTAGACAAGATACCCTTTGGGAACAAAATAAAACGACACTCAAATTTCGTATACATAACAACAATATTGACCATTAAGGCACTCAAAATCTATGACATATTAAGATACCATTATCAAATATTTAGGTTCGATCTAATATTCGTGCCCGTATTATCCAGTAGTATTGTATTGACTAACTAAAGCCTGAACGATAATTTCTGGATCATCTGTTTCAATTCCCAGTTGTTGGGCAATTTGCGCTCTTAAGTTTACGTCTTGTTGCATCAACTCCATTAATTCTTCGAGAGTAATGGTTTGATATTCCCCTTCTGCATCGCTTTCGGCTTGTGGAGCTTGTGCTGCTTGAACCTCACTTTCTTCATGCACGGCAGGTTCTACTTGAGCATCAGGTCCTTCATACTCCCATATAGGTTCTACCTGGTTGCGCGTTAGCAATCGCATCCCGATATCGTAAGCAACATTAGAAACTTCGCCAACTCCCAACTCTCCCAACCGTACCAATCGAGAAGCCAATTCATTATTTGGTGTTGGAGCAGCTAAAAGCTTATCGCCAAATTTTCTCAACCATTCCACCCAACGTTGTTGAGGAACCCTATGTTCAATATTTTCTAACCATTTCTGCGCCCAAGCTTCACCCCGTGCTTGATGAACTCCTTCCAACAACTCCGCAAACAGAAACTCCAAATCGGTATCGTTTAAAGGAGGTGGTGGCGACGAAGGAGAACTATTTGAAGACGGAAACCTATTTGAAGTAGTTTGCTTTTTTTTACCAAATAGCCCTTGAAAAAACTTTTTAAACCATTGAACTAAGCGTTTTAGCATAAGGGCACCCACAGAGTATTAATTACCATAAGATTGTAGCTACTTGTAACGTAATCTCTCTAAGTATTCGTTTTTTTTAAGATGCAAATTTTACAAGTAAGGGAACGGGGAACGGGGAACGAGAAACAGTTAGGAGTTAGGAGTTAGAAGTTAGGAGTTAGAAGTTAGGAGTTAGGAGTTAGGAGTTAGGAGTTAGGAGTTAG
>CAYMZW010000250.1:0-10175 GCA_964395005.1 uncultured Rivularia sp. | reverse complement strand
TTTATCGTTTGGTAGTTTTATATTGCAGTCTTTTGCTCTACCGATAATACAGCTAGTGCGGGAATCAAAAATATATTGTCTTCCAGGTAATTTTCCTTCGGTGATGGTGAGGATTACTTTAGCTGACATGGGATATTTGGATGATGATAAATTTTTAATTTATAGCTACAGAATGTTATTAATGATTTTCGCAGATAAAGATATAATTTAATTGAAAGATTAAGTGTAGTTAATAAAAATCTTTATTTATGGTCATAATGCTCAATGTAACGCCAGAAATGGAATTGTATTTGAATCGGGAAGCACAAAAGAAAGGTGTATCTGTAGAAGCTTATACTTTGGAAATGTTGACAGAGCAAATTTCAAATAAAGAAAAGCAAACCAGCTTAGTTGATGTGCTTGATTCTTGGTTAGATGAAGATGATGCTCATGAACAAGAAAGTACGGGTGAGTTTTTAATTAATGCTTTGGATGAGGACAGGTTATCCGAACGGAAATTATTTCCTCCAGAAATGAAGGGTGTGTCTTGGTGAGTCAAGTTGTAATATTAGATGCTGGACCTATTGGTTTAGTGACAAATCCAAAATTATCTTTACAAAGTACTGCTTGTACGCGCTGGTTGCAAGACCTAGTATCATCAAATGTTCGAGTTATAATCCCAGAAATTGCAGATTATGAAGTTCGTCGAGAACTATTGCGTGCCAATAAAACAAAGGGTTTAGCTCGATTAGATGAGTTAGTAAAACTACTAGAATATTTACCTATTACAACTGCTGCAATGCGTCAAGCTGCATTATTCTGGGCACAAGCTAGACAGCAAGGACAACCAACAGCAGGCGATAAAACAATTGATGGCGATGTTATTTTAGTAGCGCAAGCCATAACTTTAGGAATTCCGAATGTTGTGATTGCAACAACAAATGTTGGTCATTTATCCAGGTTTACTGCTGCTGATATATGGGAAAATATTTCCTTTAATTAGCTTAAAAATACCAAAAAAATTCGGCCGCCTAACGGCGGAGGACAAGGGAAAAGAAGAAAGAGCAAAGTGCAAAAGGGGAAAAGAGAAAAGGGCTATTTAAGTCCTCCCGACCGCACACACCACACGAAAACCTCCGAATGCCGTTGTGGCTATCGCGCGAACTGAGGTCGTCGCGAGACGCACAACGGCAGCTATCAGGAATGTCGTACCAGGAACCGCCCCGCAGAATCGCACTACCTTTTTTTTGAGAAAGATGATTATTCCTTTCAAGCCAAGCACTGCCATCTATTGGCGCTCCCTGATAACTACGATGCCAATCATCAAGACACCATTCCCAAACATTCCCGTGCATATCGTATAATCCAAAGGGATTTGCAGGAAAACTCTTCACGTCTGTTGTTTCTTCACGATATACACCCTTCGGTGTTACACCATATGTATAATTGCCATTGCAATTCGCTAAATCGGTTGTAATCGTTTTGCCAAAATGAAATGGTGTTGTAGTACCAGCACGACAAGCATATTCCCATTCCGCTTCACTAGGTAATCGGTATTTATTTCCAGTTAATTTAGATAATTGCAGAAAAAATTCCACCGCATCATACCAACTCACTTTCTCAACAGGTCGCTTGTTACCCGTAAAATAGGAAGGATTTTTTCCCGTAATTACTTCATACTGTTCTTGAGTAACTGGGAATTTACCCATGAAAAAAGGTTGAATATTTACTTGATGCTGGGGGCGTTCATAATCCCTACTTCTCTTTTCATCTTCTGGTGAACCCATAATAAAGCTTCCACCAGGGATTTTTACCATTTTTAGGATTACACCATTACCTAAATCTTCTGTAAATTCCTCTGCTTGTCCGTGATAGCGTTTAATTTCAACATTAATTTCGGTTTTTCTACCAATACCCAGAAATCCAGGATTAACTATTTCTTCTACTTCCTTAATTTTTGCGTACTCGAATTCAAATTTGCGAGTTTGGATTTTTTCAGGTGTATTCTTTGGAGAAACCCGAGAAGGTTCTTGAGATATTGGAGTTTTTTCTTGAGTTATTGGAAAAACTTGTGAGGACTTTAATTGAGATTTTGAACTTTGATTGTGAATAACAGGAGATTTTAACTGAATTGACATTACAAATTCCAACCATTCCCGCACCGTCTGAGTTCTTTCATAGGGTTCCAATCCCATCCCTTTGATAATCCCATCATTCACGCGATCGCTAATATCAGAATTTCGCTGTTTCGGTGACGGTAAAGGAATACCAGTTATACGAAATCTTGAAGGTAAAGGAGCTTCCCCAGTTAACAAAGTATATAAAGTCGCAGCTAAAGCATAAACATCTGTATAAGCGCCAAATTTACCCCGTCTTTCATATTGTTCAATTGGTGCATAACCTTCTGTCATCGAATTTGTCATGCTTCCAGTTTTATCTAAGTCAAATTCCCGCGCTAACCCAAAGTCAATTAATACCGCTTCCTGCTGATTTTGACGCAATACAATATTATTGGGCTTCACATCCCGATGTAACATTCCTTGCTGATGGATGTATTCTAAAGCCGTTCCAACTTGGTTAATATATTTGAGCGCTTCAACTTCCGATAATTTACCGTGTTTATTAATATATACGGCTAAATCTTCACCTTGAATATATTCCATTACCATTCCCCAAAGTCCGTTTTTTTTAATCACTTCAAAGACTTTGACAATATGGGAATGACTGCATCCTTTTAAACGAAATGCTTCCTGAACAAACTTTACCTGTTGCTGTTCAAAATTTCCTTTGCTTTCATAAATCGGGTTGAGAGTTTTTATAGCAACAATATTATTTGTATTTGTATCTATAGCGCTGTAGGTAATGCCAAAGCCACCACCACCTAAAACTTTCTGAATCGTGAATTTACCGTTTTGTAATTCTTGTCCGGGTTTCCAGAGTTGCATTATTCCTGATAGCTTTATAAGGGATTTAAGGTTAATCCATTATATTCACTCCAAGAAAATGCTTAGCTTTTTTATGATGTATGTGTTTATTGTTGGGGGTAATTAAATATTAATCTTGGATTTTCAGCGAAGAATTTATGGTGGAATCACATTTACCGTTGGTGCGTGACGGTAATACCAACTTATTTGGTTAACGTTGAAATTTTGTCGTAACCGTCACAGCACCCTACAAAAAAAATCTATTTAGATTAAACACGAGGCAGAGCCTCTAATAACTGCATTCCTTGCCGGAGACAAGGAACGAGGAATGCCCTATGCCCTATGCCCAATTCCCAATTACAAAACTTTATGTGTATGGGAATGCTGTTTCACGTTGTCGTCTTTACTTACTATTCTCTGAGCGTTTAATACTCGCTTTTTCTCAATGGAGTATTGAAAGTCGCTGTAAGTTTCACCCAAAGGAATCAAAGATTTGGCTTCTTCTTTACGCTTGTAGGTACGTGCTGCTGCAAAAATTCTTTCGCTAAAGTCGTTGACTATTTGGGCGGAGTTATCTAATTCTGGTGGTTTGTGGGCTGTTTCACCATCAAACACTTTTCCTAATGTGGTTGCTACTGCTGATTTATAAGAAGTGGGAATACCTTTGAAGAGTGATTCCAAAGATGCGCTAGGAATAGGTTCAATTACGTCAATTTGATGCACTTCTCCATCTTCTTTGACGAAGCAAGTTGCTAAACCGATGACTATATAATCATCTGCGGCTAAATCGGGAGCGTTACTATAAGAAATTGTACTTACCATTTTTTGTTATTTATCTAGAATCTGTTAAGAGTTAGGAGTTAAGAGTTAAGAGTTAAGAGTTAGGAGTTAATTATCTCTTGATATGCTCCACTTGTTGTTCACTGTTCACTGTTCACTGCTCACTGTTAAGGCATTTTACCAGTTGCAACCCTTGAGAAGATGGGGTGCGCCCGAAATTGCAATTATTTGTTATCTATTTTCTGGAATTGGCTGTGAAGCTTTGGTATCTATATATTAATTCCAAGCCAGAGAGTACAATTACTAGCTGGGTTTTTTTGGAATTAATGGATGATGAATCCTAGTAACACAGGGGCACCACCAAAAGCGTACTTACTAACCAACTCAGGCAAGGATGATATGAAGATTCACTTATTTTCAACATTCGGTGACAAGCAAGATAAGATCGGCAAACGTGATGCTGCGAGATTTACTGCTGATGACTATAGCCACGAGGATAGTAATTGTCAATTATACGCTTATGGAGACAAAGATTTACGTTCCTGTGCTTTAGATTCGGCTAAAAATGGCGATTTTAATAAAGCGATCGCAGCTTTAAATCAGTTAATTAAGCGCAATCCCGATAATGCCATCGATTACAATAATCGGGGTTTAGTTTATTTTCAAAGCGGTGAAGAACAAAAAGCTGTTCGCGATTTTAATAAAGCAATAGAAATAAATCCCGGATTGCCTAGTGCTTACAATAACAGAGCTAATTATTATGCTGGTATTGGAGATTTAAAAGCAGCACTTAGAGATTATGAAAAAGCTTTAGATTTAAATCCTACTCACGTTAGAGCGTGGATTAACCGAGGTATAACTTTGCGCGAACTCGGAGAATTTAACGAAGCGATCGATAATTTTGAAACGGCGCTATTTTTCGGAAAATTAGAAAGCTATATTTTGGCTGAGAAAGGTAGAACTTATCATGCGTGGGGCGAATGGAACTGCGCGATCGCCGATTATAATCGTGCTTTGAAAAAATTAACAACTCCCACTAATAGAACTGATAACCAAATGCGTCTACGCATACAAGTAGAAAATTGGTTAAATGAACTACTGCTTCCCATGCATCCTGAATGGAAGATTGGCGAATAAAACAGGAAAAAAAATTTTTTAATTTTATATTTTTAACTTTGCTAATAGCTAATAGATGATAACTATACGGTAAATAATCTTACAGGATTACCAATTATTTATTAACTATTAGCTGTTAGCTTTATTTCTTTAAAAGGAACACTTATATACAGACCGTCACAGGCAAAGAGGAATCGCATTTATTATACGCAAAAATAATATTTCCTCTAAAATTAAGGTGTAGACTCTTTAATCTCAGCCGCTGTTGTATTGTTAGTTAATACAATTTGTTTTTTATTGCGGGGTATCCGATTTCCATACTGCTGCATAATACTATTAGCTTGACGGGAGTCAAAAGTATTATCAAATTCTGCCCTTAGATTGTTGACACGTTCTTGAGTAGTTTTAACTTCAGTGCGTATTTGTCGTAACTTTTCTTGTCCTGACCAGTGATGAGGAAAAAGTTGAGTTAAAGCAGATACTGCTGCTGCGGAAATTGCTAAATTAACTCCTATTTTAACTGTTGTTTCCAGCGCCATTATCTGGTAGGAACGTTGACGTAGACGACGCTTTGGTCGAGGAACATTCCGTTTAGGCTGCCGTATCGGCTGTAGTTCTGGGCTAGACGGTTGAATTGCATTCATAATTGACTTAATCTCCTCAAAAAAC
The DNA here is from genome assembly GCA_964395005.1 of uncultured Rivularia sp. Lineage (GTDB taxonomy): Bacteria > Cyanobacteriota > Cyanobacteriia > Cyanobacteriales > Nostocaceae > Rivularia. The sequence goes on along the minus strand of CAYMZW010000250.1, from coordinate 4,707 downwards.
GGATACCAAGGTAAATATCTAAGAACCAGCTATTTACTATTTTTATTTGCTGCCATCTTACTTCATTTTTCTCAAACCGCTACACGTAGATAAAAGCCCAAAAAAAATAACCCCAGCAATCCTAAGTGTGTTTTCTTAAGTAACTTACAACTAATAGCTACAAGTTTCCGGAAGATATACTTAGGATTGCTAGGATTACAAACTCTACAACAGTGTAAAGAAATAAAAATTATTTATTTAACCAATTACTTGTAGAGTTCAGTTGCTAAACGCCAAGCTAAAACACCTGGAATTAAAGCCACAACTAAAGCGATATAAACTTGAGTGTCTGAAATAGGCATAATTGAAATCTCCTAATCTTACTAAACGACAGAATACTTCGTTTTCTACTTTTCACTGTTTTACCCAAATTGGGTTAGAAGTTGTTACAAGATGCAACAATTGAAGTGGAATTTGGGAATGGGGAGATGGGGAGACAAGGAGATGGGGAGATGGGGAGACAAGGAGCAGAGGGGAAAAATTCCTAACTCTTAACTCCTAATTCCTAACTCCTAATTCCTAATTCCTAATTCCTAATTCCTAACTCCTAACTTAAAACCTTTAACCTTTAACCTTTGACCTTAAAAAATGTATTTAGGCATAGATTTCGGGACTTCTGGGGCTAGGGGTGTGGCGATCGCCTCTAGTGGGAATATTGTGGAGGAGGTACGATATCCGTTTGAGATGTCGTTGGGAACCGATTTAATAAATTGTTGGCGAACTGCTTTATTTAGTCTTCTAGAGCAACTGAGCCGGGAATCACGGCAGGAAATTACCCGCATTGCTATCAACGGTACTTCCTCTACTGTTTTATTATGCGATGCTGCGGGGAATCCTGTTGATGCTCCTTTGCTTTACAATGATGCGCGGGGAGCGGGGATGCGCACCTTGCTGAAAAATATTGCTCCGCCAAATCATACTGTATTAAGCGCTACCTCAAGCTTGGTAAAACTCTTATGGATGATGCAGTTACCTTCTTTTACAAAAGCTAAATATTTTTTACATCAAGCAGATTGGTTGGGGTTTCTTTTGCATGGAAAGTTAGGTGTTAGCGACTATCACAATGCTTTGAAACTTGGTTACGATGTGGAAGCTTTGCAATATCCAGAATGGTTAAGTAGATTACAGATATCAATTCAACTACCAAAAGTAGTAATTCCGGGAAATCCTGTGGGAGAATTGCGTTCGGATATTGCTGCTAAATATAATTTTTCTGACAACTGTATAGTTTGTGCAGGTACGACAGATAGTATTGCGGCATTTATTGCTAGTGGAGCAAATTCTCCCGGTGAAGCGGTGACTTCTTTGGGTTCTACATTAGTTTTAAAATTGTTGAGTCGTACTCGTGTAGATAATTCTCAATATGGAATTTATAGCCATCGTTTCGGGGATTTATGGTTAACTGGAGGTGCTTCTAATACAGGAGGTGCGGTTTTAAAATCATATTTTACTAATGATGAATTGGAAAATCTTAGTCATAAAATAGATGTAAGTAATAACAGCGAATTAGATTATTATCCTTTACTAGAACCTGGAGAGCGTTTTCCAATTAATAACCCTAATTTACCACCAAAATTAGAACCACGTCCTGAGAATTCAGTTGAATTTTTGCATGGTTTATTAGAAAGTATGGCTCGAATTGAAGCGCGGGGATACAAGTTATTGCAAGAATTTGGTGCTGATAATTTAACTAAGGTTTACACTGCTGGTGGTGGTGCGAAAAATCTTGTTTGGGGAGAGATTCGGAAGCAATATTTAGGAGTTTCGGTAGTATCTTCGATAAATACAGAAGCTGCTTATGGTAGCGCTTTATTAGCAATGCGAGGACTTAACAGTTAACAGTTAACAGTGAACAGTTAACAGTTAATAGTAGATTAGTATTTTAGAGGGATTTTCAAAAATTTAGATATAGTTTTTGCGATTTTGAAAGATTGTTTTGATGTTGCGAAATAACCGATATCAAGATATCTTTTTGATTTGAAATATAATCTAACTCGATAGTTTTTAGCATCATCGCTATTGAAATTAATTCTTTTGATACTTATGAATATAACTTTATTTAAGGAATACTTATATCTATACACATGATTGTTAAATAGCTTTCGACGTTCGTGAATAATTTTATTACCGTTAATATTGATTTTAAAAAAATTTGATTCGTTGGTATTAAAACGGATTAATAAGATACCAGGTATTAGTAATATAAAAGTAAATGCTATTAGAATTAACTTGAATTTTAAAGTATTTGAACCAGATATAATCCAGAAAAAACCCGCCATAAAAAATAGATTTATCAGCAGTAAGCGATAAGAGAATTTTCTTTGGTTTCTGACTTCTTTTAAATCACTTAATATCAGCAGACTAACCGTCTTTTTTACAACTTTCATTGACAAGTAGCCTGTTTCTACTCGTAAGTATTTTTCCTGAGTCAACTATTACCTTTCAAAATAATACCTAAAAATATCAGCTTAATTTGATACTGGCAATACCTAAGTTAGAATTTTGACGAATATGGTTCAATAAGGTGGAAACAATCGTCTAAATCCGTGAAAAATAACTATTAGTAAAAATAAAATATTCCGTAAAAATACCCCGTAAATAGAAAGTGGTAAGGAAGATTGCTTTGTATCTTGCCGACATTGTGCTAATTGGCTTCCCAGCGATTCCATCCACTTGATATTTCTGGGATATTCCCATAAATTATCCAGCCAAACTTGCGGAATACCTTCTTTACCGACAGCAGCACCAACAATACCACCTAAAATTGCTGCGGTTGTATCTGTATCTCCTCCACAACTGACTATTTGTACAATTGCAGTTTGATAATCTTGCTGATATCTCAACCAAGTTTGAATAACTACCGGCACTGTATGATAAATATAGCCGCTAATACCTTTACTTAATCCTAATTTTGTAGCGAAAGATTGAGTAGTTTCTCCAAATTCAGCACTATCGCAAGCTTGTTTTATCAGCGAGAGAAATTCAACTTGTTGTAAACCAATTAAATATTCAAGTTTATCGTAATAACTTTGGGGAGAAATCAATAATTTTTGACTTGATAAATAAGCAGCTAAAGCAACCGCTAAAGCTCCATATTCAGCTTTAATATCGGTATGAGTTAAACGAGTAGATGCTCTGACTAATTCTCGTAAAATGAAAGGGCGATCGCCATAACAAACTCCAATAATTGCGCTTCTCATCGCTGCACCATTCCCGGCGGAAAAAACGCCCCTATTTTGGCGAGGAAAACCAAGCCATAGTTTGATAATTGACTTTAAAGTTGCGTAACCGATGCCTGCTGGTAAGCCTAGTAGCCACCATTTCAAACGAAAAGCTAATTGTTTTGTAAATATCGATGTATTACCAGCAGAAACTATAAGAGATTGAGCAACCATACAGGTATGTTCGGTATCGTCGGAAATCATACCTTTATTGAAGATGAAATTGTAGTTTTTTAGGTTTGGATAAAGTTTGTTTTGGCGTTGTTTTGATAAACCTTCGTAGGGTAATCCGAAAGCGTCACCTATTGCTGTTCCTAGTAAGCTGCCGGTGATTGATTTTTGATTCATGGAATATGATTTAACCCTTCTAGGGCGCAGAGAAAAGATAATACGTTTTATACCTATATCAGGTTAAAAAATAATTTGTTTGTAGTTGCGCTTCAGCGCCTCTTACAGGAAGCGCTGAAGCGCAACTACGAGCCAAGTTATTAGTATTCCCCGCAAAAACCCAAAAATTACTCTTCCCCCAAACACCTCAACCCCAACAAACCAGCACCATAAACAGGTTCAAACCTCGGAAAAATCACTTTTACATTAATAAAATCCCGGTTTACACAACTGACAAACCTCTCCCACATCTTGCACTTACCTTTCCAAACACTTCCCATAGTTACAACTTCTACAAATTCCTCTTCAACAAAAATCTCATTAATAACTGTTACCGTAGCTTTCACCAACTCATCAACAGCATCATCAATAATTTGATTAGCAACTTTATCACCTAAAAAAGCAGCATTATCAACAATTGGAGCTAAAGCAGCTATTTCTTTTACACCCAACCCGCTTCGATAAATAATCTCTATCAATTCTTCTATATTATTTAAATCAAAATGACTTTTAAAACCTTCCACCAAACTTGTAGGAATTCCTCTGCCATCATGAGCTTTCAAAGCCGCATTCATTCCCGCGATCGCAATTTGATAAGCTCCACCTTCATCACCTAAAATATATCCCCAACCGCCAACTCTTTTAGTTTTTCCTTGATGATTTCTACCGAAAACTATCGAACCCGTACCCGCTGCTACAACAATTCCTACATCATTACCAATTCCACCAACCAAAGCAATTAAAGCATCGTGATAAATAATTATATTTTGTGGTTTTATATTTTTAGTAACAGGAATATCTTTTAATATGCTTTTTACTACATCAATATCTTTTACTCTTCCAACACCAGCTAAACCCAAACAAATCGCATCTATTTTAATATTATTCTTTTGTATAAGTGCTGTATTAATAGCTGATTCTATAGAATATTTTGCAGCTTCGATTCCTACAGTTTGATAATTTGAAGATCCAGCTTCACCACGTCCTAAAATTTCACGCTTCTCATTTATTAATATACAAACAGTTTTACTTCCACCACCATCTATTCCTAAAACGTAAG
>CAYMZW010000249.1:0-10204 GCA_964395005.1 uncultured Rivularia sp. | reverse complement strand
CGCCGCCTGTAACAAAACCTTTGATTCTATCTAATTCGCCAGGGCTGAGGTAACGAGCCTCAGCATCAGCATTAACGATGGACTTTGTGACGATACTCATACAGGGATTCCTCTAATACGAATGAAACCTGAGTTTATTTCAAAACGGTGTTTTATAAAATCGATAACCGAGCTACTTACTACGGAACCTCAAATAAATTCCGAGTCTGTTCGAGTAAACACCAGTACTCTTCCTTGGAAACTCAATTACCACTCAAAAATTATCCAGTATTTTGTTGAGTATTTATGACTCTTCTTAACAGTTTGTAACATTAATTTTCATGTTTACTGTTTTTGGGCGTTGGGAATTGGGGATTGGGAATTGGTAATAATTCCTTGTTCCTTATCTCCGGCAAGGAATACAGAACTGGAGGCTCTGCCTCCAATCAATATAAGAGGCAGAATAAGAGGCAGAGCAAGACGGAGATAGCATTCCAAGCCAGAGACTTGGAACGAGCTAAGATGGCATTCCAAGCCAGAGACTTGGAACGAGCTATTACCAACTCCTAACTCCTAACTCCTAACTCCTAACTCTTACCTGTCGCCATAACGTCCGGTGAGTACGGAAGGAGATAAGCTAGACCATGATTGCTTCACTAAGTCAGCAGCAGCTTTAACGCTACCGATATAGTTACCTGCTGGTAAGGATGGGAAGCGTGGATAAGGTACTATGTCTTCCTCAAAGAATCTTGTATATTCTTCGGTACCTACCATTGTTTCTACAGCAGCTTTTAAACCACCGTCAGCTAATAGTTTGTTGTACTGACGAATTTCGGCTTGGGTTGCTGGTGCGCGTCCCAAGATGTGACGGAATAGGAATTCAATCACTTTGGTGTTGGGATACGGTGTATAGAAGCGCTTGCGGTAGATTTCGGAACTTGCTAAGCGACGAACGTGTTCGCGGACGGTAATTTCACCGTTTCTCAACTTACTATCCAAGTCGGTACGACGGAAGTATGAAGGAACTTGACCGCTAAATACATCCATTACCTGAATGTAAATTGCATCAATTACCTGTTGCTTCTCGGCTTGGTTAGCCATAGCTGTCATGCGGAAAATCCGTGTCGGCTGGCGACGGGTTGTTCCCACACCAACTTCTACTGACTGTCCCCTACCATCGTTGAAGGAGCGTCCCAACTGAATAAACAGCGGTCTGCTCTTATCGATTTCGCGGGCTTTCGCAGCCATATCTGCGATCGCTTTACCCGTCATCGGCATTTGAGCAGCCTGCATTTTGGATTTAACCGGCTCGAAGCTAGGAACAACAATGTCCTTGGTTTGCTTGGTGAGTCGGTTGTACAAGGTTTGGCTGTTGGGGAAGTTGGCAGCCGGTAAGGTTTGATAGAGGTTGTAAGGTACGGTGTCTTCACCAAATTCTCGGATATAATCTTCGCTGTTTACCATAGCACTGATGAAAGCACGCAAACCTTGAGTGGCCAGTATCTGATTATACTTACGCAATTCTTGCTGATCTAAAGGTGCGCGTCCCAGGAAGTGCTTGGTTCCTAGCTCGATTACCTTGGTGTTGGGGTAAGGAGTATAGAATTCTTTTTGGTAAAGTTGAGAACATCCTAAACCTTCGATGAATTCTTTAACGTTGATTTCGCCGTTACCCAATCTGCTTTCTAAATTCTTGAATTCGCTGTTAGAAGCAATGTATGGTGCAATATCGCGCTCGAAGATTTGACGGTAAGCGGCGTTGACAAGGCTTTCTACAGCAACTTTATTCTTGGTGTTTGCAATCAACTTAAAGATTTTACGCTGTTCGCGCTGCTTGCTAACGCCTTGGTTAATTCGAGATTGAATATCGGGTTCGGTACGGTTTTGTTCGACTGTACCAAGTTCGACAAACATTGGTGTTTCTTCTTTCTGAACTTGAGTACCAACATCTTCGCGGATGCTTCCGGTACGCAGTTGACGTAAAGCTACACCTTGAGGAGTCAAATAACGCTCGTAAGGAACGGTATCTTCACCAAATGCTTCGACGTATTCGGGGCTATCAATAAAGGTGTCAATTAATGCGTAGAAACCTTTCTTAGCACAAATATCAAAGTACTTATTGTTTTCCTGACGACCGTAGGTAGGACGACCTAACAAACGACGGTGAATGTATTCAACAGCTTTACAAACGTAGAGCGATGTCCAGTACATTTTGCGGAATAAATTCGACTTCGCCAACATACGAATAAATTCGCGGACGGAAATTTCACCGTTTTCTAATTTAATTTCCGCTACTTTTAAGCGCTGTCCTTCGTAAACGTCGCGACCGAATACTTGTAGATAAGCAGCTTTGATTACCGCTTGAGTACTGCTTTCGGAGTATTTAACGCTTGCGCCTTTACCAGTTCCTCTACTTAAAGTGCTGGGAACTTGGTCTAAACGGAAAACTTTTGCACCTAAAGTACCGGGGAATGCACCACGAGCTTTAGGATTGCTATTTTGATTGTTAATTCCTGGCCCTTGGTGAATTAAGATCCGCTTGGTATCTTTGCTGAAAGGTGCGGGGCTGCTGCTGGGATTTCTGGTTTCTTTAGGAAATATTGCGCCGAATTGAATTTCCAAAGGATCGTTACCGGAACCATAAACGTGCTGGTCGGGTAATGGCTGATTGTAAGCAGCAAAAGTTGTGATAAACTGCGGAATCTTGCGGAAAGGAGCGCTATATCTCAATAAGTCTTGCTGAGGACCCCAGTTACGACATTCTTGAGCTTCTTGTCCCAAACCTCTGAGATAAGGAACCGTTTCTTCTCCAAAATAATCGGCGTATTCGTTGGAATCAACCAAAGCATCAATTAAAGCTGCTTGGCCGCCTCTGGAGATAATATCAAAGTATTTTTGTACTTCTTCGCGGCTAGAAGGTCCCCGTCCCAAAAAGTGACGAAAAGCAAGTTCTAAAGCGCGGCTATTAATATATGGTTCATAAAATTGCTTGCGATAAAGCGGAGATTTACCCAGACGACGGACAAACTCTTTCATCGAAATATCGCCATTTTTAACCTGAGATTCCAGGTAGGATATCGACTGAGAATAAGCACGAGTAATATCTCGCTCAAAAATTTGTCGATAAGCCGCTTTCACGACCATATCTTTTTCCATTCCCGACAAACCGGGCTTGATGACAAACTTAGGTCTTCTTTCCGAAGCATTGTAGTAGATTTGGGGTAATTCCAAACCTTGTTGGTCGCCGCTAGGACGCTGACGCTTCTTAGTAGAAGGGGTAGGTGCTTTGAATTCGTTAACCAAAACATCCATATACTGAGTCACAATGGCTGTGGCTTCAGGATCTTTACGGAAATAGGAAATTGAAGCAATTCTGATTTCTTGCAAAGCCACAATTGTTGCTTCACCAGAACAAGCTCTTTCAATAATTTCGCGCAGTCCCCGCACGTTTACGGAAATAATATTGGGGTCGCCAGCTACAATCGCATAAGTAGCATAACGTAAGAACCAAGATAAATCCCGTAAGCTCTTGGACATATTACTAGGACCGTAACGAGAAACGTTAATCGGTCTGAATCCTGGAGGAGTAGGGCCGCTAGGGGAAGAATTAAAAATGCTTCGTAAATTTTCCAAGAATCCGCCTTTCGATTCTACGTAAGTGACGGTTCCTAATTCCATTTGTCTCCGCATATCGGGAGTTTCTTCACCCGTAGCCATAGCCATAGCCATAGCAGGTTCCGGCTCTCTTGGTTTTTCCAAGAAAGACATCGGCGAACCACCAACGAAAATTCGGTTCGCAGCGCGAGAAACAATAATTTCGGAATTGTCAGTCAAAGTCTGAGCAATATCCAAACGCTTCTTTCCTGAAGCGAAATAGCCATTTAATTCCTTTAATTCACCACTACCCAAAAAACGGTCTTGCTGTTCCGCTTGGATAATAGTTGATAAAGCTAGAGTTTGATATAGTTGCGGACGTGCAACCGAGCTTCCACCACTTGCCTTAACACTCATATAATTTCTTAAACTCCTATCTGATATAAGCGCGTGTGCGTATATTGGATTGCCTTTAGGCTTCAAGGAGCGGTGTGTTTTTACGTTAACCGTGTTGCCTTCAAGACTCCCAAAAAATTAACCCACTAGCTTTTAGATTAGAATGTTTTGAGTTTGATCGGGGTGTTTGTTAAGAAGTGTGTCGAAAACACATAATTAAAGTTGGGGATTGGGGAAGAGTTAGGAGTTAGGAGTGAGGAGTGAGGAGTTAGGAGTGAGGAGTTAGGAGTAACTGGTTCCCAGTCTCTGGCTGGGAAACCTTGGGAAGAGGCTCTGCCTCCGGAAAAGTACTGTATGTAATGCGTGATTTTTATAGACATTTTTTGCAAACTAAGATTACAAAATGCTTTTTGATAAATAAGTTTTGACTTGGCTGGGAAAGGCTTGTATTCGTTGATTTGGGGGGAATTTAAATTAAGGCGATCGCACTTGATCTTAGTTCAGTTTTACATAAGCATTATCGGTAAACACCGGCACGCAATCGCTAACATTAATCTGTGCAGCTAATTCAACATCCAATTCAAAACCTCTTGCAATCAATTCTTTCCCCGAACTACATTTTTTCAAAGTACTTAATAAACTATTTTTTTTAGTATTGAATACAGCAACAGCAGCTTCAGCTTCTGGTGATAAACTTCCTGATAAATAACTTAGAATTGCTCCAGCACCAATCAAATCTTCTAAAGCAAATCGTAAAGAACCGTTTTCCCATTTTTCACGTGCTAAATTGAATTCTGACTGATTGAAAATCATCTGTAATTTATCAATTTTGCGTTAAATGTAGAGACGCGATATATCGCGTCTCTACAATGTTGGTTCCAAACGAATCAATTTCCCATTACCTCGATCTGTAATTACATACAATTTTCCATCGGGAGCTACTTTAACATCTCTTACCCGTTCGCCAATTTCAATAGATTTTTCACTAACGACATTACCTTTTTCATCTAAATCAATATGACGCACATCTGCCGATCGCAATCCACCTGCAAATAAATCGCCATTGTAAAATGCTAATCCTGAAGGTGCTACTGCTGGTGTCCAAACTACTTTAGGATCTACCATTCCGGGGCGGGAACGTTGTTGAGAAATTTCTCCTCCGGTATATTCTTTACTGTAGGTAACAACTGGCCAACCATAGTTTTTACCTGCTTCTACAAGGTTGACTTCATCACCACCTCTAGAACCGTGTTCGGTTGACCAAATTCTTTTATTTTCGGAGTCAAAGGTTAATCCCTGTATATTGCGATGTCCGTAACTATAAATTGCTGGATTGGCATTTTCCGTTTTTACAAAGGGATTATCTTTAGGAATCGAACCATCGTCATTTAAACGAACAATTTTACCAAGATGACTGTCGAGTTTTTGAGCTTGTTTGCGAGATAATTCTCCGTCAATTTTCAGTGGTGGATTACCACCGTCACCAATTGCCAACAACATTGTATTATCTGGTAGCCAAATGATACGCGAGCCAAAATGTTGAGTACCGGATTTAGCTGGCGATACTTCAAAAATTACTTTTAAATCCTGTAAAGCTTTACCATCAAATTTTGCTCTTGCTAATCTGGTGCGGTTTTCTTGAGCATTACCGTGAGAATAAGTTAGATAAACAAAGCGGTTTTCGGCAAAATTCGGGTGAAGTGAAACCTCCATCAAACCACCTTGCCCAGCCGCGAAGATTTCGGGAACTCCAGTTACGGAAGTAGTTTCGAGTTGTCCGTTGCGGACGATTCGCAATCTACCGGGGCGTTCGGTAATTAACATTGAACCATCTGGCAGCCATGCCATGCTCCAGGGATTTTCTAAACCTGATAATATTGTTGTTTTTTTGAAATTATTGCTTTTGGGAACATCACCCGTAGGTTCGATTACATTGTTTGATTCGGAACCTACTGCTGAAGAATCACTTAAGGAATTTTGGGTTGAGGAACATCCAGCAACGATACAGCTAAGTGCGATTACGGATAAAAGACGCTTTGGTAAATATGACATTTTTAGGTTAAAGGTTAAAGGTCAAAGGTTGAAATTAATATTTTTATTTTGATGCTTAAAGGTGACATGAGAATGTCAGATATTAATTAATTCGTAATTCTACAATTCTTGTGGGATGGGCATTCTGCCCGTGCCTATATTTTTTTCACCCATCGTAAATCCATTTCGGCTTTTGCTCTGTATATAAATAAAGCTCGATTCGGATGGACATCAAAATGAAGAACTTCTTTACTCAAACTAAAACTATTAAAGCTTTAACTCTAGCAGCCACTGCGGGAATTATTACTACTTTAGCAGCCTGTAGCAGTCCGGGTACCGATAACAGCACGAAGAGCGCTAATGAACCACAAACACAAGAAGTAGCAACTGCATCATCTGCATCCGATGCTAATCAACCATTAGCGCAACAGTTACAGGGTAAGCCGGTGGTTGTGGATATTTATGCAGATTGGTGTGCTGGATGTAAGAAAATCAAACCTACTTTAGAAGCTTTGAAAAAAGAATACGGTGATACAGCTAATTTTGTAGTTTTTGATGTTACTGATAAATCTACAACTGAAGCTTCTGAAGCGAAAGCTAAAGAGTTAGGTTTGTCAGATGTATTTGCTAAATATAAAGCCAAAACCGCTACCGTTGCTGTTATGAATCCGGAAAATGGTGAAGTAGTTAAATTATTTCAAAAAAATCAAAATAAAGGCGATTATGTTGCGGCTTTAGATACAACTTCGCAACAGATTAGTAATTAATTGTTCTCGTTTTTAATAAATCCAATTTGGCATCTAATTTGTATAACAAATGAATCACTAATCAAATGGATGCCAAATGAAAAATAATTTACTTTTACGATTATTACTTCTTTATTTATTGCTAGCACTTCATTAATAATATCTAAGGAAGTATTCGCAAATAAAGCATTATTGAATATTCAATTATGAATAAATTAAAATCAAACAATTTCTATTTATTGGCTTTCCTCTGCTTGGGAACAATAATTATCGTAGTATTTGGAAGTCATTTCCAAAACTTGTATTACAATCTAGAAGATTTAGTCAGACAATTAGAAGCCCCTTATCACAAATGGGTAGAAAAACAAAATTCAACTAGTCCGATTCTTTTAATTCCTATTGCTTTTATTGGCGGCTTAATTGCTAGTATTTCTCCCTGCATTTTATCTTTGCTTCCGGTTAATCTTAGCTATATCGGTACGCTAAACATAAAATCTCGAAAAGATGCATTTTTCAAAGCAAGTTTTTTCGTTTTAGGAGCGGTAAGTATATTCAGTTTGTTTGGATTATTTGCAGCTTTCGCTTCATCTGTAATGGTAGATTTTCGCGGACATATTAATATTGTAGTTGGCGCAATTATCCTGCTGATGGGATTAAGTTTCGCCGGATTATTTCATTTACCTTTACCTAAAAAGCAGATACATTTACCAATTCCAGGCCCCTTTGGTGCTGGTTTAACTTTTGCTTTGGTAACATCTCCTTGTGCTTCTCCGGTACTTTTTGCGGTGCTTGCAACTGCTGCGGCTAGCGGCTCTCAGGTATTAAGTACGGTAACAATGATAAGTTACGCTCTTGGATATACGGCGGTAATCTTTTTTGCCAGCTTATTTACAGGATTAGTTAAGCAAAGACAGGTGTTGTTAACTAAATCCCAATGGATTATTCGCTTGGGAAGCGGCGCATTGATTTTAGCAGGTGGTTTTTACCTGGTAACTGGCATTCGTTGGTTTTTCTGATATGACTGTAGCAAAGCATACGCAAAAACCAAATAGGTTGGAATCTGAGTCCGATATGAATTCATCAAACCAGACAGAAGCAGAATTGTTCCAAGTATTGCAAGCGGGAGATTTATCGGCTTTAGGTACTATTTATGACCGCTATGGCGAAGCTGTATATCGTCTGGCTCTACGAATATTAAAGGATACAACTGAAGCTGAAGACTTAACCCAAGAAATCTTTCTCGCATTTTGGCGCAATGCTAAATATGACCCCAATCGGGGAAAAATGATTGTTTATTTGCTGACAATGACTAGAAGTAGAGCAATTAATCGCTTGCATCAAAAATCCAATCAACAAAAGCTTTTACAAAAATGTCAGCGCAGTATTCCCACTCATGCTGAAAGTAATTTGATGGAAAAGGTTTCCTTGGGTGAAGTTTCTCAACTTATTAGTAAAGCTTTAGAAGAAATACCCGATTCGCAGCAGCAAGTTTTAAAAATGGCTTACTACGAAGGATTAAGTCAATCAGAAATTACTGAACAGCTTAATATACCTTTGGGAACCGTAAAAACTCGTACCCGCCAAGGACTTTTAAAACTGAGAAAATTATTAAAGGATTTAGTAGATTAATTATGCAACCTGATAAATTACCTCCAAACTGGGAATCTTTGATAACAGGTTATGTTTTGAGCGATTTAACTCCAGAAGAAGCAGCTTTAGTTAAACAGTATTTAGAAACTTATCCAGAATTAGCCACTGAAGTCGAAAGCCTACAAGCAACTTTAGCCTTGTTTCCCCTATCCTTACCAGAAACCAAACCATCAGAAAGATTGCGATCGCAAATTCTCGAAACAGCAGCAAAAGACTTATCAAATGCTGTCGAAACCCAACAAACTCCCTTCATCTCCCAATCTTCCAATCTCCCCATCACTTCCCCAAAACCTTGGTTAAAAATAGCCGGAATAACCGCAGTAGGAATAATTGCAAGTTTGGGATTTTTCAACTATCGACTGCATCAAAAACTTGCAACAGCAGAAATTGACTTATCAAACTACCGTTTACAAGCTGAATTATCCAATACACAGCAAGAATTATCGCGCTATCAAGAAGCTTTATCCGTACTAAAGCAACCGAATAATCGTTTATTAGCACTAAAAAGCATTACTCCAAATATTTCCTCTTCCGGTAGTTTGGTAATTGCACCCAACTCCGAAGCTGCAATATTAACTTTAAAAAATCTGCCAGATTTGCCAGAAGATAAAGTTTATCGATTGTGGGCTTTTGTGGATGGCAAAAAAGTCAAATGCGCCAAATTTAATCCGGATTCTCAAGGTAAAGTCTTACAAAAAATTCCTTTGCAAAAGTGGGGAGATACTACCGAAGTATTTGTGACTGTGGAACCAAAAGAAGGTTTTGATTTACCTGTGGGAGAAACTGTTATGAAGGGTACGAGAGCGATTTGAATTAATTCTCAAAAAAAATATATGCATCTGATAAAGCTGTTTACCGATTTTATGTTTCATTTTATACGTTGTAAGCGAATAATTTAACTGGTTTTTATTTCATGTTAGAAACTACTACAAAAATCAAAATTGAATGAAACAAAGCCAGGTAAAGGAAATTCTTCTTTTATGTAAGATAACTTCATCTCTTATTTATCAATTGTCTTAAAGTTAGTGCTGTTCTTCATAGTTATCATCCGTTGTCTCTCGCATTTACGCTATCAAGGTGCTTTTGTTAGATTTTGATTGTTGAAACAAACAACACTTTTTAACAAACACAAACGAGGTTTAAAATGATCGCTAATTTATTGCAAAAGGTTTTAGTTTCTACCACAGTTGGTACAGTAATTGGATTTTCAAGTATTTTTGGTGCTATGAGTTCAGCGTTTGCATTGACAATTGACTCTCCAGAGCCTGATAAAGGTCCAACAAAAGATATTTCCAATATTGTTCTTTATCTTAAAGATACTTCTGGAACCATTAGTAAAGTAAAAATTGATAGTGTTTCTGGTACGAAATCTTACAATGTCACAAATTTCTTGAAAGACAATAATTATTCGATTGATCAAGTCGTAGCTTACACTGTCAAAGCTGGCAGTCATAAATCAGGAATGGGAGATGGTGAAGGTGAATTGTTTAATTCTGAAGGTAAACCGTTAGATGTAAAGTCTAATAAAGATAATTTGAATAAGGATGGCGAGAAAGCTGATACAACTTTTAATTATAATAATGGCAAACCTGTATACATAGAAGGGGATAAACCTCCTAAAGCTGGAGATAACGACACCTTAGAAGGCGAAGAAACAATATCCGAGACTAAACCTGAAGAACAACCTGCACCGAATGAAGAAGCAACTTCTCCTTCACCTGAAAGTCAATTTGTAGTAGCTGCCCCTTCTCAAACAAATTCTTCGAGTCAACCAGTTAAAGTTCCCGAACCTGGAAGCATCGCTGCAA
>CAYMZW010000248.1:0-10226 GCA_964395005.1 uncultured Rivularia sp. | reverse complement strand
CAATGCCCAATGCCCAATGCCCAATGCCCAATTACCAATTACCAATTACCAATTATCAACTAACAAAATTATTAGCCCAAAGACTACCTGCTTCTACTCCAGTTAGTAAAGCTAAAGTTTCACCTTTATGGGCAATCCAAGTGTCGCTGAGATTATTACCTATACCTTGAGTAGCGGTAATATCGTGCAATTTCAAACCGCTAGATAATATAAAATAATCTTCGGTTACTGCAAAATCGGTAATAGTATCAATTCCTTCCTTTGATGCTAAAACAAATCGATCGCTACCGCTACCACCTGTTAATGTATCGTTGCCAAAACCACCTTTAATAGTATTAACATCACTATTACCTATAATTACATCGTCATATTTTGAACCGATGATATTTTCGATGTTACTCAGACTATCTTGAGGTTTATTCTTGTCAAGAATCGCATCATACCAAACGTCGGCAATTTTGCTGTAACCTTCTACAGTTGGATGAATTCCATCTTGTAAATCATCGGGTGTTAACGCACTGAATATATCGACGAAACTAACATTTTTACCTTGTGCTGCTTTACTATCAACGATACCCGGTATATGCGAATTAAATTCAATAGCCTGCTGTTTTTGTGATTCGGTGCGGCTAATTGGTGGAATAGAAGCGACTAAAAGCTGGGTATTTGGTAATTGATTGGTAATATTGTCGATAAGTTTGTTGAGACGACTGGGTGCTTGACTGATATTATCATCTCTAAGTATGTCGTTAGTGCCGATTTCTAATAGCACCATATCAGGTTGAGCATCATTCAACCAACCATCAACAGCACTATCGATTTCAGCTATTTTCCATCCGCTAAATCCGGCATTATCGCGATCGAAACCTTCTGGCCCTGTTGCATGAGGCCCGACAAAATCTACACTAAAGTTAGTATTCTCATAATTATTTTCAAATAATTGCCATAAATCATCGCGATAAGCACCCAAATCCCAACTCCCCCAACCTTCTGTATTAGAATCACCCAAAGGCATTATCTTAAGTGGTTGAGTAAAATTTGTGGAATTGTGAGTTACTTTACCAGAACTTAAGTCTGCAAAAATACTAGATGTCGCAGCATCGTAAGTAATAGTATCTATTCCGCGATCGCCATAAAATGAATTATTACCCGTACCGCCATAAATCAAATTATTGTTACTTACCTCAGAGACGGGAATTAACTCCAAGTAGTTGATATTAAAAAGACTCCCGAGCATATCGAGACGCATTTCATAATTACCGGCATTCAAAGAAAAAGTTTGTCCAGAATCAACATTTTGCCAATTCCACCAGCCACCAGTATTATCTACATCAAAAATTGCCTGCTGCTCTCCCAGCGTTGCTTTAAAACTGTGATTCCCATCTTGTGCTGAAGCCATACGCGAAACTAAGCGATATTCTCCTGATGTCGCAATGGTAAAATCGTAAGTCAGCCATTCACCCGAATCAATCCAGCCCAGAGAATAACCACCATCAACATCTTTACTAGATTGAATATCAACATCCTCAAAGCGATATTCACCACCATTGTTACCAACGGTGGTGTCGATAGCATCTTTATAATTTTCTGCTTCAATGCGAATTGAACTCATATTTTCCCGCAATCGTGTAATACTTCTTCCGGTTTTACCGCAAAATCTGGGAAAATGAATCATTAAAGCTTAAAAAATCATCGTTAGGGGCGTTAACTGTAATTATTGTGCAAAAATTAATTGAATTTTAGCAATATATACAGCAATTTTAGATTTGATGCTAATTTAAAGGCTTTGCTAAATGCAAAATGTAGAAAACTTCTTTATTACATGATTTAAATTCCACTTGAGGTTAGAAAGAGTTAAAACCAAGCCAAGTTGACTTCTCAGATAAAAGATAGATTTATAAATCTGCTCTAATTTAGAATCTAAGAACGCAAGCTGGTATGATTTTTTTTGATGATGGCTTCCCTGAAACTGTTATTAAAACAGAGAAACTGTCTGCTCTAACTGCCATCTATCAAAGTGATGCAATCTTTTTCCGTACTAATTGTTCCGTCTAGCAATACACATTATCGATTGTGCTGCTTCTGGCGTGTCAGGGTTGATGCCTGATAACCGCTGACTTAATCTTAATCTCCAAGAATTTCGACCGTTATTACCTTCAAGTACCTCTGCACCTAAATCGTGAGAATGAGGATATAACTTCACCTCAAAACCTAATGGTTCCAAAGCTTTATGGTATACATCCGGTGTAATACCATCCCCTGGCCTTTGGTTATGAACCTCAGTTTTCCAACGTGAGTGTCTTTCGTTGTAGGGAATATAATGCTTGCTTCTAAGCAGACGATAAAGAGGGAATCGAATATCCCGTATGAATAAACCGGCTCCTTTCAAATTCCAAGCAGTACGCTGGGGATCTTGGTCGGTAAATAACAATCCACCCGGACGCACCAAACGTGCTGCTTCTGTCAAAATTCTAGGCATATCATCGCAATGATGGACTGTAGCATTAGCAACAACTATGTCCGCAAATCCATCTACAAATGGTAGATGATGAGCATCAGTCAAAATTGGTGTATAGCCAACTTCGCGAGCCATCTCTAAAGCACTTAGAGAAACATCAACCCCAATTAATAATTTAGGTTTGCCACCGTGTGTTGCATAAACATTACCTGGCCCGCAACCAATATCAACTACAATTTTGTCATCCCAACTACCCATCGCAGCTTGCCAGCGTTTTTTAAACGGTTTGCTACGGTGACTATTTTCAAAGTATTCTCTTCCCCATTTTGGATGTCCGAAAAAGTAGCTGTTAGCCTGCATACCTTTAGTAAAAACAGGGATTGGACAGATTGGGATGTCTTTTGTTTGCCAATCTACAATCGCATCGGAAACTAGATAGGGTTTCAACCGCGAGTACGCAGAATCTTCCATTCTTTCTCCTTAAATGTTTTGGAATTGCCAATAGTAATTGCTACTAACGTATTTAATAATATCAATAGATATACTTTTGTTCGGTATGAATCGATTAAATTTACGACTAAGAATAAAAAAAGTTTATAAAGTTATTTTTATTTATATAATATAAATTTTAAAAAGCATTTATTCCTATTCTGTATACATAAATTATTTGTTTTGAAAACTTAGATTTAAATACTATATGCTTCGATTATATTCAAGAAAACGTTGTTTTCAACAGGATTAAATTTGAAAAAAAAATATAAATGTATATTTTTTAATGATACATTAACTTTATTTGCAGTTATTGCTGTTGTTCATGTTTTTACTTAGGAACATATGCTTTTTTCAGAATAACTGTAATTTCAAATGACATCCGTTTTTATTGAAAAATTGTTTATTATTTTCCGGATGGAGCAGCGACTAGTACCGCTTCGCGGAAGTCAAAAGTCAAAAGTCAAAAGTATTATAGAAAGGGGTTTCAACCGTTTTAAATTGCTCTATTTCCGCTGTGCTGTACTAGCTATTTTTTGAGCAAAATTTGAAGCTTTTTGTAAAATTAATACCGAACCCGAAGACAACATAGATTGATGGTTAAACTTGAACCTTGTTAGAATTGCTCAGAACCAAGGCGATCAAAATTTCCTAGTAAAAAATGCCTCCCGATTAGTCGGAAGGCATTTTTATGATGTAGATATCTAATACATTACCTCTGATTACATCTAATTAGTTTTTAACCGTTGATTGCGGGAGCGTTAACTGCTATAGGAGCGGTTTATAGTGTTGATGATTAATGAGCATAAGCCTAAAAACTTTTACAGAGGTGATGGTTCTTCTTTATCCAAGTTAACGACAAGATTTCTTGGGTTCTTAAACCATTCGGCAGGAACTTCTTTAATTAATAGCTCTTTTTTATCAGCTCTTGTTACTTCGAGTTTGGCATAGTACTTGTTATCTTCTTCTGAAGACATCAGGTAAAAGTTTTCGTCAGTGAGTAATAACCATGCTTTTTCTGGATAATCCATTTTCTGTACCTTGATTTGTGTTGATTTTGGCACTCCACACCGTTAAAAGCGATGGGATTCATATGGAATAGTTAGAATATCCATATTATCCATTCTTTTAACCTAACAGGTTCCCCGGCTCGCTCCGTTCTCCCTAAAGTAATAGTGATATGTCCTTAACTACGCCAATTCGCATCAAGGGCCTATACTTGCCCAGAGTCCCTCGGTAGGTTTTAAAGTATTATATTTACTTTCACCAATTATATCATGTTACGGTACTTTAAAATACCTACTCAAATTTCATCCCACGTCAGCAAAGCGTGCCCGAAGGGCATATAAAAACCGTGGGTTTTCATTGTCGTGAATTCTGTGAACAACAATATTTACCGTCATTACAAGCGAAGCGTTAGCGGCTAGCGGTTAGCGGAGCGGTAGGTATTTCGGATAGGACATAGCAATCCCATTGCGTTAGCGGAGGTGTCCGATATGACATTGAGCCGCAGATGAGCCGCACCTCCGGTGAACGCTGATTGCTTCGTTTCACTACTCTTCGGGAACACCTTCGGTGAACGTTTCACTCGCCTTCGGACATTGTGTAATTAATTATGTTTAACTACTTATTTATTAGCGATGTGCTAGTTGCGAGCATTCCTGAGATAAAAAAAATCAATTAAAAAATAGTTTTTCTTGATTACATTCTAAATAAATATATTCTTCACAACTTTATTGAACAATAGTGTTTGATTAAAATCTTTTTGCGACTATATTAGTAGACTGTAAAGATTAATTATTTTGATAAAAAAATACTGCTATCACCTATCTTATAATAAAAATTATCTTACGAAAGATAGAAAGGTATTCTAAAATTATCATCACTAAGAAAGAAGTCAAAAGGTAGATATTAGCATTAAATTGTGCAGAGACTAATTGGAAACCTATATACAAAGTAAAATTTTATGAACGTACAGCCAGAAATTACTTATCGTAGTGTAGAAAAAACACAAGCTCTAGATGAATTAGTAAATTCTAAAATTGCTAAGTTAGAAAGATTTTGCGACCATATTAGCAGTTGTCGCGTAGCTATCGAAAAAGCACACGACCATCCTAGTAGCGGTTCTCCTTATCGAGTGCGTTTAGATATCACCGTACCACCATCCCACGAACTCGCAGTAGACCGCAGCCCCGATACTGGAACTCAGTACGAATCGGTAGATGCAGTGATTCGTCATGCTTTTGACGCTATGGAACGTCAATTAAAAGAACTTAATGAGCGACAGCAGGCTAAATAGGACTCTGAGGATTTGTAATAAAGCCTGACTGCTCGGAATTACAATAATCGCGCCGGGTTTTGGTAATTGCACAGACGGGGGTTTGTAACCCCCGATAATATTAAAAATAACCTACGATCTGAATTTAAATGACTCTAAACTAAGTAGGTCGGCGTTGAAAATCGTTATTAGGACAAGGGAGTAGGGAATAGGGAGCAGGCAGTAGGGACAAAGCTTTGATGGCAATTTACATTCTGTTACCGCCGTTGGTTTTATTTGTGCCGACTTACTTACAAGATTAACTTAGTGAGATATTGCGGAAATCACCTATAGCAGTTGGATTGTTGACATCATGATCGTTACCAATTGTTAGGTAGTCAAACTCACCCGTGAAGAAATTACCAACTGCAATTGAATATTTGTCGAATCCATCGTCTGACTGACCGATAATAAACTTGTCTAAATCTTCAATACCCCAGCTTTGGTTCCCGTCAACTTGGAAGAAATTTCCGCCATCCGAGCGACGACTGATATTGTCGTTATTGTCGAAGCCAATACCTTGAACTTCACCTATGTTATTGCTTCTGAACTCAAACTCTAAGTTTGTATCTGCATCTATTTGATATCCAGTAATATCTAAGCGTCTCCAACCATTACCCTGTAGCTGTAGTTGTTTGTTGTCGTTGCTTAGAGTTGTGCTAATGTTTGGATTTTGGGAAGCACCACCATAGGAATCAATTTCTTTACTTAGAGTTTCTCCATCTATGGAGATATTGAGTGAGTTACTAGGAGTTGGAGTTGGATCGGGAGTTGGATCGGGAGTTGGATCGGGAGTTGGAGCTACGGGAGTTGTTAACAGTTCAATGTTCCTAAACTCTGCGATCGCATTACTGTTAGTTACATCATGATCGTTAGCAATTGTTAGATAGTCAAATTCACCTGTGAAAAATTGACCAACTGAGATTTCATACTGCTTGAATCCGTTGCTCTCACTAACAACATATTCACCCAGATTTTCAATACCCCAGCTTTGGTTGCCGTCAACTTGGAAGAAGTTTCCGCCATCCGAGCTTCCACTAATATCGTTGTCGTTATCAAAACCAATACCTTGAACTTCACCTTTACCGTTAGAATCAAATTCAAAGCGGAGTACAGTTTCAGAAGTTACCTGATATCCGTTAAGATTCAAGCGTCTCCAACCATTACCTTCTAATTGTAATTGTTTGTTGCTGCTTATAGTTGTGCTAATGTTTGTGTTTTGAGAAGCATCACCATAAGACTCAACTTCTTTACTTTGAGTTCCTCCATCAATGGAGATATCAAGTAAGTTATTAGGATTCGGATTTGGATTCGGATTTGGATTTGGAGTTGGGTTCACCCCTGTTGTTAATAGTTCAATATTTCTGAACTCTGCTGTTGCGGTGGGGTTTGAAACATCATGGTCATTAGCAATTGTTAGATAGTCAAATTGACCTGTGAAAAATTGACCAACTGAGATTTCATACTGCTTGAATCCGTTGCTTTCACCAACAATATACTGGTTTAGATTCTGATTACCCCAGCTTTGGCTACCGTCAACTTGGAAGAAGTTTCCGCTATCCGAGGTTCCACTAATATCGTTGTCGTTATCAAAACCGATACCTTGAACTTCACCTTTACCATTACTCTTGAAATCAAAGCGGAGAATAGTATCAGAAGTGATAGTAGTGGAGTTGATGTTGATTTTTCTCCAGAGATTTCCGCTTAAGGTTAGTTGATTGTTAGGAAAGAGGGTTGCATTACCAGTAGGATTTTGACTTGAACCACCGTAGGATTCAACAGGATTAGAAACCGCTATTCCATCGACACTAAGCAGTGGTAAATCTTGTGCTTCGATTGCACTGTTGAGTTCTTCGGCTTGCACTCCAAGCAATAAAGCTAATTGTTCCCCAGTATTAATATGACTAATCCAGGTATCGTTGATGTACTCACCAGTACCTTGGTTAATGCTTAGTTGCTCAAACGTCAAACCTAGCGATAAGTCTAGAGAATCTTCACTAACTGAAAAGTCAGTAATAGTATCGGTTCCTTCTCCAAGCCCTAAAACAAATGTGTCTTTACCAGCACCACCCTGAATAATATTGTCATTCTCATTACCTCTGAGTTGATCATCATAGGCTGTACCTGTGATGTGGTCGATGTTCAACAATGTATCCTGGCTACCTTTAATCCAGTCATACCAGCTATTTGCAATCTTTTCATAACCTTCTAAAGAAGGATGAACACCATCGAAAATATCATCAACGGTTAACGCACTATTGACATCAACAAAAGTTACCTTGTTCCCTAATCGTAATTTTTGCTCGACAATACCAGGTATTTGAGCGTTATAAGCTTTAGCATTATCACTTTGAGTAGGCCTCAAAGATCGATTTATCGGTGCAATCGAAGCTACCAAAAGATGAGTTGTTGGTGATTGGTTGGTAATTTGATCTATTAAACCACTCAAACGCTCCGAGGCTTGAGTGGGGTTAGCATCACTTCTCGTATCATTGGTACCAATCATTAGCAGCAACATATCTGGCTGCTGTACATTCAACATATTATTGATACGATCGGAGATAAAAGTAATAGTTTTACCACCATACCCTTCGTGTTCGTTATCCTCGAAAGAACCAGTTTTTTGCGAGCCAACAAAATCTACAGCTGCACCTAAACCATCAGCAATCAATAATTGATCCAGGTAATTTCGATAGCCACCAGTCTCGTTGTTTTGAGGCAGATTTGCAAATTCGGTATTCGTGAAACCATATGTAATCGAATCGCCAACAGGTAAAATCTTGAATGGATTTTCAATTGATGGCGTAAATTCACGAGTAACAATACCTGTACTTAAATCGGCAATAATACCACCAGTTGCCTGAGCGTAATTAATTGCGTTAAACTCAGTGTTACCATTGAAAGTTTGATTTGCAATGCCACCAATGAAAGACTTACCTATATGGTTTATATTCATTATTCATCGACCCGAGTATAAAACTATACTCTCATTCTAGCTTTTAATAATAGCTAAATATATAAATTAAATAATAAGCTATTTTAAAGATTAGAAGAATAAACTGTAAAATACCGCGCAGCTTGATTGCAAATGCCTATGGTATTAATTTTTTTAAGGATTCATGTAAGCAGAAACTTTACATTTAAACAGTAATATGAAATCCGGATAATTAGTTATTATTTTTACATCGTAAAAAAGACTAATTACTATAATGTTTAACACTACTTCTTATTTTTTACTTGCTTGATTACAAGTATTTCACCGAACTTGATATGATTTATTTCAAAAATCTAATCTTTTTTACCATTTAGTTTGTATTTTGTCAAGCAAAGAGCAAACTCTCAGAAATAATACTGTAAAAGTCTTCTCCTTCTCTTCATCCTTTACCTTTTTTTGATAACATCAATATACCCGTTTCTTAACAGATTAATTGAGGTATGAGCAAAGGCACGTTATTTGATAAAGTTTGGGATTTACATACAGTTGCTACCCTAGCTTCCGGACAAACGCAGCTGTTTATCGGACTGCATCTAATTCATGAAGTAACGAGTCCTCAAGCCTTTGCTATGCTTAGGGAACGAAATTTGAAAGTATTGTTCCCACAACGCACGGTGGCAACGGTTGACCATATCGTACCTACCGATAATCAAGCGCGTCCTTTTGTCGATACTTTGGCAGAAGAGATGATGCAGGCGCTTGAAACAAATTGTAAAGAGAATGACATAACTTTTTACAATATTGGTACGGGAAATCAAGGCATTGTTCACGTAATTGCGCCAGAACAAGGACTAACTCAGCCAGGAATGACTATTGCTTGTGGTGATAGTCACACTTCAACTCACGGTGCTTTTGGTGCGATCGCCTTTGGTATTGGTACTTCACAAGTGCGCGATGTGCTGGCTTCGCAAACGTTGGCTTTATCTAAGTTGAAAGTACGCAAAATCGAAGTAAACGGTACTTTAAAACCGGGTGTTTACGCCAAAGATGTGGTTTTGCACATAATCCGGACTTTAGGTGTAAAAGGTGGTGTTGGATACGCTTATGAATATGCGGGTACCACCTTTGAACAAATGAATATGGAAGAACGGATGACTGCTTGTAATATGTCTATCGAAGGCGGTGCGAGATGCGGTTACGTTAATCCAGATAAAGTTACTTACGAATACCTTAAAGGTAAAGATTTTGCGCCTAAAGCACAAGAGTGGGACAAAGCTATTGCTTGGTGGGAATCGATCCGTAGTGATGCGGATGCAGAATACGATGATGTAGTAGTATTTGATGCCGCAGAGATTCCACCTACCGTTACTTGGGGAATCACTCCCGGACAAGGAATAGGAATTAATCAAGCAGTACCAAAACCTGAAGAATTAGCTGACGAAGATCGAGTTATTGCCCAGGAAGCTTATAGCTACATGGATTTAGCCCCCGGTAATCCCATCAAAGGTACAAAAATAGATGTTTGTTTTATAGGCAGTTGCACCAACGGTAGAATCAGCGACTTACGCGAAGCCGCTAAAATTGCCGAAGGGCATCATGTAGCTAAAGGAATCAAAGCTTTCGTAGTTCCCGGCTCCGAAAGAGTTAAAAAAGAAGCCGAAGCCGAAGGTTTAGATAAAATCTTTCAAGCAGCCGGATTTGAATGGAGAGAACCCGGATGTTCCATGTGTTTGGCAATGAACCCCGATAAATTGCAAGGAAAACAAATAAGTGCTTCTTCCTCCAACCGCAACTTTAAAGGAAGACAAGGCTCGGCGAGCGGACGTACATTATTAATGAGTCCCGCAATGGTAGCAGCAGCAGCAATCAAAGGCACCGTTGCAGATGTACGTGAGTTTGTTAATTGATAAGAGGACTTACGCAGCGATAACGGAAAGTATGGTGTTCTAGACATTAAGATCCCCCCAACCCCAAGATCCCCCCAACCCCAAGATCCCCCCAACCCCAAGATCCCCCCAACCCCAAGA
>CAYMZW010000247.1:0-10285 GCA_964395005.1 uncultured Rivularia sp. | reverse complement strand
AAAGGGAATTGGGAATTGGGGATTGGGCATTGCGAATAGTGAGGGGTTAGGAGTTAGGAGTTGGGAGTTAGGAGTTAGGAGTTGGGAGTTATGAGTTAGGAGTTAGGAGTTAGGAGTTAGGAATTAAGAGTTAGGAGTTAGGAGTTAGGAGTTATGAGTTATAAGAATTATTTCCCCTTGTCTCCCCCTCTACTCCCTACTCCCTACTCCCTACTCCCTACTCCCTAATAAGATCGATAAGCGGGAAAGAAGCTCGATTCAAACAGTTTCTCAACTTTAGTATTCAGAGATTTTGCTCGTAGATGAGTTAGGTAATTATATTTATCTTTGTCTGGAATCAATCGCAGTGCAAACCAATCGTGTCTTTGTTTGGAGAAACCTGCTTTGAAGTGATACAAGCTGTCTTTTGTTCCTCCTACACCACTTCCTATATGCATTAATTCGTTACCGCGTTGTTTTGCCCAGTATCTAACGTAGTCTAATAAGTAATTGAATGGAGATTGCTGTAAAAATGTATTTTTGGTTCCCCCTAAATGGGCTTGAACTATTCCGCCGCATTCAAAAAGTATACAGGCTGAAGCAATTTCTGATTCAAATTCTACTAAGCACAAATGTATATTTCCATCTAACTTTTGTAAGTCGGAGAAATACTCTCTATCGAAATAATAGGATTTTTTGGCGGCGACGCGATTCATGGTTTCTTCGTAAATCGCTTGAAATTTCTCTACATATTCGACTAAATTTACCATTCTGGCAGTAAATCCCAGTCTTTTACACTTATTAATAGTGCTTTGATGACCTTTTCGGGTATTTGCCCAAATTTGAGATTCTGAAAGTTTTAAATTAATAGAAATTGTTTCACCAATCTTATTAATAGTCTGTTGTGAGATTGGATTGAATTTCTTACTTAAGATTGGGTGCAGTTGAAAAAATGCCGAACATATACCTTTAGTTTTAAAATAATAATCTAATTCTTTCAGAGCAAAATCGGTAAAGTTAGGAGTATTTACTGCTGCTTCACTTAGTAAAACACCAGGATAACCATAAGGTGATACTGCATCAGAATAGCTTTGTGCAATCGTTCCTAGTATGTCATTGCAGGAACGAACTAAGAAAGGTAAGAAAAATATTTTGTCACCATCTATTACTATAAAAGCTTCCGAATCAGATGATGTTCTTTTGGCTTCTAAACGTGCATATTCTGGTAAATGGTAAACATCGTACCTTAGTTTATGCAGTGTTTGCAGCCATAAGGGGTTTTGGCTATCAATTACTTGAATATTCATGGGTGAGCAGTTTTAGTTTCTGCTTTTTAATCCGCCACTTGTGTAAGCCAAGTTTATTAATGATGCTTCTCTTAATAAACTTAAAAATTGCGGTACAGCTAATTAAAGGATGACTGACTAAAGTTCCGATTAACTTGTTGGCGTATTGTTTCTGTAATCGTAAATTTCTTTCTTGCTGATAAAGAGAAAATATTGTTAAATAACGGTAGATTATTTCCGATTGAATTATATGGTTGTATTCAAAATTAAAATATTCATTCAGCAGCTTGTAAAATTTAATAGCTTCTTCGATCTGCTGTATTTTTCTCATACTGCTAAATAAGCCGTTGCGATGTACTCGATAAACTCCTAAAGATTTGTTGATGTAGCCAATTTTTCCATGCCTGGCATTCAAGACGTGCAGTACCCAATCTCCACAAACGGTTTCGTTGTACCACTCCGGAAATTCATCAAACAAACCTCTTCTATATAAAGTCGAACAGGTAGGTATAAAATTACTTTTTAAAATATTTTCTATATTAGATAATTCCTGCGGCTCAAAATTGTTATATCTCTGAGATAGCCCAACTTTATCTTCAAAAATTGTTGTAACGTCGTGAAAACAAATTGCACATTCTGGATGGTTATCTAAATAATCAACCTGTTGCTGTAATTTGTGGGAGCATATCCAATAATCATCTCCATCCAACAAAGCAATGTACTCTCCCCTACAAGCTTGAAGAGTTTGAACAAAAATCTTCTGCCCATAGCAGCCCAAGTTTTCTTCTGGTAATATCAAGCGAATTTTATCTGGATACTGTTTTTGGTAATCAATAACAATAGAGCGCGTTTTATCGCTAGAAAAATCTTCACCTATAATGATTTCATAATTAAATTTAACTTCTTGGCACAGTATACTTTCTATAGCTTGTACAATAAATTTTTCATGGTTAAAAGTGATAAGACATACACTAACTTTTAGATGATTTTCTATTAATTGCGAATCAACTGGCTTTCTGGTTTTGGTAGAGCATTTCATTTGTTATATTCCCCCCTGTAGTTGCAAGCCTCAAAATCTGACAAATATTACTAATTTCTTTATTTCCTATTGCCGTACCCGTAGGTAATGTTAGTACTCTGGCTGCCAAATGTCTGGTATTATTTAACATCAAACCCATCTCAGCAGTACGAGAGCGATAGGGTTCCATTTGATGACAACCAGGATAAAAATAACGTCTTACTAAAATGTTTTCCGCCCACAAGATTTGGTAAAGTTTGTCGCGGCTAATTCCAGCTATTGACTCATCAGTTTCTACTATGACGTATTGATAATTATTTCGTTCCGTTTCGTCATAATCGATTAAATTTATACCTGGTATATTTAATAATTCTTGTTGATATTGTTTGTAATTTTTATAATTTGTACTAATAAAATCTTCTATACTTTCAAGCGATGTCAACCCCATCGCGGCAGATACTTCATTCATTTTGCCATTGATTCCTAGCTCTTCAACGCAATCGATATTGCTAAAACCAAAGTTCTTCATTAAACGAATTTTCTTGGCTAATTCCGAGTTATTGGTAACAATTGCACCTCCTTCAAAACTGTTACAAAATTTGGTTGCACTAAAACTAAATACTTCTGCATCGCCAAAATTACCTATCATCTGCCCTTTATAAGAGCATCCAAAAGCATGAGCAGCATCGAATAAAAGTTTTAATTTATGGCGATGAGCAATTTTTTCAAGTGCTTCTACATCACATCCTCTTCCCCATAAATGTACCCCTAAGATAGCGGTAGTATTTTCTGTAATTAATGCTTCTATTTTTCGCGGATCTATATTATGAGTATTAGGATCGACATCGCAAAAAATCGGCTCAATTCCCAGCCATTGCAAAGCATTAGGGGTAGCAATAAAGGTAAATGATGGAACGATAACTTCACCCTTAAGCTCGCAAGCTTTAATCGCAATTTCTAAACCTGTAGTGGCATTACAGGTAGCAATGCAGTGTTTTGCTCCTACTAATGAAGCTACCTGCTGCTCAAATTCTTGTACTGTGGAACCGTTGTTTGATAGCCATTTACTATCTAAGATATCGTTAATACGTTGCAACAAAATTTGCTTAGAGCCTATATTCGGACGATTTACGTGTAATTTTTCTGTAAAAGTAGGTATACCACCAAAAATAGCAAGTTCGCTTAAGTGTTTTTTCATATTACTTATTGCCTTCAATTATTAGCCAAAAAACTAGCCAAAAAATGAGATATTCTAGGCGTTTGGGTAAATATAAAAGCCTATATGGGGCTTCCCTAATCGCTTTTCACGAAAATCTGCAATTAGCTATTAAAAATTAGCATTAAAGGCAAATTAGATCAGAAAGTATACATTCCCAAAAATAATGTCTAATTCACTTGTATTCATGCTAAATATACGGATCAATGCAATGATAATTGAGAATAAAAAATCGACGACTATCTAATAATTGAAAGCTATAAAAGTAACTTCCAATTCTTAAAATGCCTTTATATAAATCTAATGAACTACAATTCATTAGAACAAATGATTACTAGCCGATTTCAAACCTTTGATTTAATAGAACACGTTAAAAGAAATCAAAGATATATATTTTTAATATAATTTCCACGACTTAGCTTTTTTGCTAATGCTTCCCCTTTATCTACATAAGATAAATAGCTGCTTCATAAACACAAATTAGCTACCTTTACATCTAGATATTAAGTAATTCGTTAGCGATTTTTATAAGTCTTAGAATAATCACCATTAGGTGTAATTTTATATTTCCTTTTCCTTCGTATAAATATAATTACGTATAAATTGCGTCATATTCATTAAGTTTTATTAAAGATATTATACTATTTCATCAAATATTTGTGAAGACAAACCTTACTATTGTCTCAAGTCTAGAGCTAAAAAGCTTTGTAAAACAGCTTTCAATGCTGGGTAGAACCCCTCATCACAATGTGGCTATAAGAATGGTAACGGATGAATGATGTATCAAGTTTAATATCCGAGCTGGTCAGAACAACTCATTTAAGGCGATACAATTATTATCCACATACTTGCTGCTAAACAGACAGAGGCTAAATGCTGCCATAGCAGACAGCGTAGAGGTTGACGGGCTATTTTCTGCGTTAGCAATATTGTTAACAATGTAGAAAAAATCAAGGTAGTACCCTGCAAAAAAGCAGTAACTGCGGGATGAGCTACTAAAATTGGTAAAGATACGCCATTTAAGCCGAAGGTAGCAAAAGTTATCGGTAATATCCGTCCTGCTTCATTTAAGCCCAAACGTAAATAATGAGCTAAACTGCCACCTAATATTAATGGTAAATAACCATAAGCTAATTCCAAAAATGGTTTGGGTTTAATTAAATTTCTACCTCGATTTATTGTCTTTTTAAGATAGCAGTTTAAACGATAAAAAATTTGCATTAAACCGTAAGCTAAGAAAGGAATAGTTACCGGGATAATTAAAGCGAATAAAGATAACTCTGAATGCTGCCAAAAATTGTTTAAATTAAATTGTAAATTCATCACTTGTTGGATTTCAGGTAAGCGATGAAGGTACACTCCTCCCAACAGCAAAAATAACAGCGCCACTTCATAACCATGCGGTACGTGAGTTGTCCAAAGTTCGATACCGGGAGGACGTAAATTAAATTCAACAGAGCGATGGGGACAAGCTTTGAGACAAGTCATGCACAGCACGCAATCTTTGTTATCTTCTAATTGTGCTGGATGAGAATATAAAGGACAGCCATTTGTTTCCATTCCTTCGCCTTTTTGCGGCCCACCTTTATAACATTGATAAGTATTACAGCTAGCTGAACAAATACCTTGCTGCGCTCTTAATTCCGTCATTGATAATTTAGCAAACAAGCCATTCATACCGCCGATGGGACATAAATATCGACACCAAAATCTTCTTTCAAAAATAGCAGAACAAATCATTGCCCCGGCAGTAATTAATAATAATAAACAAGCGCTTAAATAAGCAGTATTTTCTAAATTCCAGAGTTCTTCCCAAAGAAAAATTAGAGTAAACATGGCGAATAAAAACCATCCACCCCATTTTTCAGCTTGATGTCTCGGCCAGGATTTAAGTTTTCGAGGAAACAGCCATAAAGATAATTTCTGCGTTACTTCACCGTAAATCATAAACGGACAGAAAGCGCACCAAATCCGACCTAAAAACGGAAACAAAAATAAGAAAAACGGCCACCACCAAGCCCAAAATAGATTTAAGCCAAAATTTTGATCCCTAGTTTGCGGACCGAGAAATAAAATGGCAATAAGAACCGCAAAAGCTGGTAAAGTAAAACCATAATTAATGCGATCGGGATACCAAGAACTGCGAAGAAACTTTCTTAATTGTGGATAGCTATTTAATAAATTGAAGCGAAACCGTTTTTTCTTCGTATCCGCCGACCAAAAAATCTCCTCACTTAACTCCCTCGCTCCATCTGCTTGAACAATAGCCCTTTCCACCAAGTTTTTCAATTCTTTCAAATTACCGGGAAAATCGTAAGACTGCAATCTACGTAAAGCTTCCGGCGCTACTTTCGGTTTGCGAATCCCTTTTTTACGACAGTAAAGACTAATATAAAATTCAACTTGAGCTTTGATATCACCCTTCCGCACTCGCACGGGCGGAACTTTGATCGCTTTATCAACTGCTTTCTGGATTGATGGCTGAGTTTGTTCTGAAATAATTAGAATTCTAGCTTTACTCGTATAAGATTCTGGTTCCGCTTGTCCCTCGCGAGTCACTGGTTTATAAGTACTAGTTTCGATAAACTCAGCTAACTTTGGTAATAACTCCGCAGGTGTCTCCTGGATATTATTTAAAACTAAAGTACCTTCCTCCAACCAAGCAATTAAACCAGGTTTTCCCCCCACACGTCCAAATAAATCCGCACCGCTAGTCTGTAAAATGCCGCAATCTACCTTAATAATCGGCTGTCGGCGAAAATCAGAACCGAAGTGGATAAGAGCAGCGGTATTATCTTTTTCTAAACCAGGTTCGCCAAATATTAAAATAGATTCCCGAGTGTCGGAAGCCTGACGAATTTGTTCTCGCAAACGCACCGCATAACGACTTGTGCCCACAATTCCCCGTTGTGCTTTAGTAACTAAATAAGGGCGTAAAGCAATAGAGCGCTCTTGTTGGTTGGTAAGTGCGGATGCTAACTGGGCAACTTCTTGAGCTAATTGACGAGAAATTGCGGTTTGAATTTGAGGATATTGTGCAACTAATTCTTTGAATTTTTCAGCAGGTACTATCCACAAACCGCATTCGCTCAAAGCTGTAATCGAGCATTTAGTTAATTCACCCAGCGTCAACTCCTGCAAATTTATTGCAGTACCGGGAAGTAAACCGCAATTGAGATTTGGATTAGTTTTATCTTTACTACTGCTTTCGAGTTTGCCTTCTAATAATATGTAGAGCGCTTCGGGTGGAGTTTCTTCTTCAAATAAACGCTGGTTTTCTGGGATAACTTTTTCTTCGATTACTTGAGCGATCGCTTCTAAAGGTTCGGTTTCAAGAATTCCTAAAGCCGTGCGCTCTTGCAGCCAAATTAGTTTTTCGGAAGTATTCATATTCCCCTCGGTGCTGGGATTTGCAGCAGATGGTTGGGCTGGATGAGAAATTTCTATTAGTTAGCTTTGATCAAATTATGTATAAAAATCTCTTAACGTTAAAGCGATCTGTATAATATACTTCTGTTTTGCAAAGAAAATTAATATTGATTGCAACCACAATCTAAGGTTGACATACTTTCCAAGTTGTAGTCACGCCATACTCTTACGTTACTTGAATTTTTCCAGTTAACCAGAGAATTGGTGTAGTATATTTTGGTATTGTAGTAATTTTAACTACCAGCGTTCGCGTTTCCCTTTAGCAAAAACTGCATAAGTTGACTTCACTCTCACCTATAACTTTTATAGTAAACAATTAAAAGCTACCAAAACCAGGAATATGGATATAACTACTTTTACTTCAGAATTTAACCAATACACGCTGATTCAAAAAAAATTATTTTTAGATTGGATTAAACTACCAATAGAAAATGATGAGGAAGAGGAAGCAAGACAGCGTTTTATTTACTCATTAGATAATCCTAATGATTCTGATTATGAAGACAAATTCAATGAAATAGAAATAAATGAAAGATTCAATTCATTTATTACACCGGGTTCTTTGGAACGTAGAGACTTTAAAAGCCTATACTGCAAATTTATGTGCGGGCGGTTAGATAAAACTAATGGAGAGTATTTTAAATGTTATACAAACTGCATGGAAACATGAACTGATGGCTTGATGAATAACGATTTCAATAGAAAAAAACTTCGTGGAAAATGCCTTAAAAATCAGAATCTAAGTAATACTAATTTTCAAGGTGCTGATATTCGAGGAGTAGACTTTACTAACAGTAATCTTACAAATGCCAACTTCAGTTATACAATATCTGGAACACAGAGTTGTGTAAAAATTTTTCTATTCCTTTTCCTGTTATTACAAATAGCTATAGCAGGTGTAATTTCAAGACTAGCAGTAATATATATTTTTCCCATAAAAGGCTATTCCATATATAATTTTATAGCTTTGATTTCTTTATTATTGTTCTTATTTATAACTTACTCTAAAGGTTTTATAGCAGGTTTATGTTCTAGCATTGCATTTTTAATTTCAGGATTAGCTATAAGTTATATTTTTCCCGGTTCTTTCCCTATAGAGATTCAAAATTTAATTGGAGCTTTGTTTAATGGGGTTTTCTCTTTATCTTTAATTACGATTAGTTTTACAATTCTCACTGTAGCAACTGCTGCAATTATAGACATATTAGAGTATGTACCAGTGGCTCTTTGCCTACCTATATGCACAGTTATGGTTTCATCTGCAATTGTACCTCCAATAAATATATTAACACTTATCGCACCTACTATAGTCATGATATCAAGCTATATAAGTTGGCAAGCTTTAGTTGGAAATGAAAAGTTTTTTTGGATTTACAAAAGTACTATTTTTTTGTGTTCTATAGGTGGTACAAGCTTTCGTAACTCTAATTTGACTGGAGTTGATTTTACAGGAGCGACATTAAAAAATACAGATTTCAGAAAAGCTACATTAACTCGTACTAAATTTCATCAAACCAAGAAATTGGATTTAGTTCGTCCTGATTTTACCTACTTAGAAAAAGCAAAAGTTCGTCAATTACTGGTTACTGGTGAGGGACAAGATAAAAACTTTGACAAAATTGATTTACGCGGAATCAATCTGCGTGGAGCTAATTTAGTAGATGCCAGTTTTATTGGTACGGATTTAAGTGAAGCTTGTTTACAAGACGCGGATTTATCCAGAGCTAAGTTAGTCCAAACACAATTAGATAATACCGATTTCACCGGAGCAACGCTCAGCGGAGCAATTATCGAAGATTGGAATATTACCCATGAAACTAATTTTCAGGGAGTAAGATGCGAGTACGTTTATATGCGTCTGCCTACAAAAGAAAATCCCAATCCCTTACGCAAACCAGATAACAACGCAGAAGTCTTTGCAGATGGGGAATTCGGCGATTTTATCCAGCCAATATTTGACACCTTAGACCTTTATCATAACCAAGGTGTTGATCCCCGTGCTATAGCAATTTCATTTAAGAAATTAGCTGACAATAACCCCGATGCGGAATTAGAAATTGTGGCGATGGAGAAAAGAGGAGATGATAAATTTTTACTCCGCGCTAAAGCTGCACCGGAAGTTGATAAATCAGAATTGAGTGTAGAATATTTTGAAACTTATAATCATTTAAAAACTTTAACTGCATCAGAACAAGTCAAACACTTGTTAACCGAATTAAAAGTTAAAGATACCGAAATAAATTCTCAACAAAATCAGATTATTAGTTATGAAAATATGATAAATACCGCTTTAGGTCGTCCTAGTCTTAAAGCGGAAAATTATAATAACTATGGAAATACTATGTCACAAAGCTCTAAAAAAGAATCTAACTTTGATTTAAAAGGCGCTCAATTCGCTGGTGGTTTAGTCAATGCTGATGCGGTAAACGCAGAACAAATCGGTGGCAACATCAATAATAATGATTTTCAAAAACAAATTCAAAAAGAAGTTGAAAATTCAACAGTTAAAACAATTTTAATTCTGGCATCCAATCCCAAAAACACCTCACATTTACGATTGGATCAAGAAGTACGAGAAATTGATGCTGGATTACAACGAGCCAAAAAAAGGGAACTATTCGACCTCAAACAGCGCTGGGCTGTGCGTTCCCAGGAAGTTTACCAAGCATTGTTAGACTTCAAACCCCAAATCGTCCATTTTAGCGGACACGGTTCCGGTGATGACGGTTTAGCCCTCGAAGATGAAAACGGAAATTTTAAATTAGTAGATACAGAAGCAATAGCTAATTTATTCGAGTTATTTTCCGACACAATCGAATGTGTAGTATTAAATGCTTGTTATTCAGAAGTTCAAGCAAGTGCGATCGCCAAACATATTCCCTACGTAATTGGCATGAATCAAGCAATTGGCGATAAAGCCGCAATAAAATTCGCAACGGGCTTTTACAATGCTCTTGGGGCTGGAGAATCTGTAGAATTTGCTTATAAACTCGGGTGTAATGTGATTCAATTAGATGGAATTCCAGAACATTTGACTCCGGTGCTTGAGAAAAGATAGGGAGATGGGGAGATGGGGAGACAAGGAGATAGGATTTAAAATATTACTACTTACAATCTCAATTCAAACCCAGGTAAAACATCTTCCCCTGAAAGTTTTATCGGAATATTAACAAATTCTACCGATCGATTTTGACGATAAATTTCAACTTGCTTATCTTGAGGATTAATTAACCAACCCAAACGCATACCATTCTCTAAATACTCCTGCATTTTATCTTGCAAAGGTTTTAAACGATCGCTTCCGGAGCGAAGCTCAATTACAAAATCAGGTGCTAACGGTGGAAATTTTTTACGCTC
>CAYMZW010000246.1:6479-10293 GCA_964395005.1 uncultured Rivularia sp. | reverse complement strand
CTTCAGGTAAAATCAGGTGGCGGGAATAGCGTTCGTAATCGTCCTTCGTCAGTTGAATTTCATCCAAGTTGGGATTGAGCATAACATGGCGGGATTGCAGGAGCAGAATTTTATCGTACCGAAAAATGGGTTGATTAGGAATTCGTTATTAGTAATTCGTAATTAAATATTTAAAATTGGGGATTGGTTATTGGTTATTGGTAGTTGGCATATGCTCGCAGGCTGCGCGTGAATTAGAGAAAGGAAAATTTCACCCATGCCCCATGCCCCATGCCCCATTCGCAATTACCCATTATCAATTACCAAAATTTTTTCCTGCCCAAACACAGAATTATCATCAAGTACCCAACTATTAATGTCACCAGCTTTACCGTTTTGTACGGAAACGATGATATATGAATACTCTTGCCAAGCACAGTTACGATCGAATTCTGAAGGAGTAGCTGGATAATCCGGATGGGAATGAAAAATACCAATTATATGCAAATTTTTGTCTCTGGAAGATTTTTGCAATCGCAACATTTCACGGGGTGCTATGGTATATCTGCGTTTTCTGCTATGACTTGCGTCACCACAAGCAAAATCATCAGCTGATTCGCGATTCCAAGCGTTTTGAGTCGGGATAACTTCAACTACATTTTTATCCGAAGACTTTTCACCTAACATTACTCCGCAACATTCTTCAGGATAAGTACTTTCGGCATGATTAAATATTATTTGTAAGTTTTGTGTGCTAAGTTTAATCATATTAGTTAGTTTAGTAAGTTCTAAGTTTTATAGACGAGCAAAAATATTTTTTCTTCAAGTCTTTTATCAAAATATAACTACCTAGGAATACTTATAAGATATAGCATTTTTTTATTTTTCAGAAAGAATTTGTTTATTCTTTTGAAGCAATAAACTTTATAATATCTTTATAATAGGAGAATACAAATATTTTGTGTCCTGTCAAATAAAAATATAGCGTGTATACTAACTAAAATTTAATCTGATTGTGCAAATTTAAGTAAATAATTGTATTTAGCTGCATTGCGAATCACGAATTAATCTTTTTTTTATTTATTCAGATGATATTTAAAAAGCATTTTTAATCGGCAGTATAAAATTGAAATACTCTTAAAACACAGCGGACATTTAGGGTTTTCCTCTTTTTTATTAAGGAAAGAAATATAACTATACAAATACTCGTTTTTTATTTGTGACATATTATACAAAAGTCTTTCAAATTTTTTATGCATTACTATTATTTATATAGGTAAAGCAGAAATACTATATTTTTAAAGCTAAGGGAAGATTTATCTATGACTAATTAGCTCCAATTAAAAGTTGTTGTGAGTATAAAGTTTTTATGAAGAAGCATAAATAAGTTGTAAAAGAATATAGCAAATGCTAATATTCGTTACTAAAGCAGTAAGAAATAATACTCATACATTTAGTGATAATACATTGAGTTTGAGGAATTTATTTATTGTTTTTCTATAGGAAAGTCTAAATTAATCGTATTAAAAACTACGATTGATTTATAGAATATTTTCAGGGTGTAAGGTCTACTATTAATGAAAGTTGTTAAAGAACAGAAAAAATTTGCTGAGGTAAAATTCTTTTACTAAGCTATTCGTAGATTATTGAAGTTAATCTAAATTAATAGTATGCTTTTAACAAAATACAATCATCTTTGTTTAAACAACAGGTGATTTTATTTTCATTGAAGTGAAGAATATTGTTTTGATAATAATATTCTTATCCAAAAATAAGTTAGGCTTGTGACATTTCCAAATGTCATTTATCGGGCAAGAGACATTGTGTTGAAAGTCTGTTCTCGTATACCTCTACATTAATGATTCATGCTTATCTGCATTAATTAATGCAGCTATATAAGATATGAATTAATTTTTTTTCATCCAAATAATTTAAATATAGTTGTATTTTCATAAATACAATTATTTTTGTGCAGCCGAAATATATTTTTAAAACTATTAGGAATAATGTAAAAATGGGAATTTGAATACAAGCCAGCAATATTTACAGCAACGAAGGATATAAATTAACAATATGGGGTGTGAGAGTGAATAAATTTAATGAAGTAAAACTATTAGGGCTAGATTTCATAAGCTAAGATATGAACTCATAAATTACATAGCCTGATATTGTAGATAAGGCTATTACGAAGCTAAAAAGTATTGTATCAAACTTGGTAATTAAGAGATAATAATTACGTGCTTACAGTTTGGATGAATTACCTTAGATATTTAACGTTTTATTTGGAAAAATGAGTGTAGTAGGTTCTCGCCCTCTTCCCATCAAATATGTATCAAAAAATTCCATCAAAGGCATTTTATTCGTCAAGAAGTTTTATCCGGTGTTACTGGTTTGTGGCAAGTTTCCGGTCGCTCAGATATCTAAAATTTTGAAGAAGGAGTAAGATTAGATATGAGCAATATTGAAAATTGGTCGCTGTGGTTAGATTTTCAAATCTTGTTCTCAACTCTAAGAGTTGTATTACAAAAAAGTGGTGCTTATTAGAGAGGTAATAAGGAATACAATCTGTATGCTCGTTCTTCACAAAAAACGTATATTGTAGCAAATTTGTTTATCTTTAATACCATGACTATAGATATTAATTCAAAACTGTCAATCGGTGAAAATATCGTGTTTAGAAAACGCGAGCATTGTATTAATTGTAATTCATCTAATTTAAATCCTCTTTGGCAAGGAAAATTTGCTGATGAACCAACTCGTACTTATATCCAAAAGTGTAACTATAGCGAAGATATAATAAAACATTTAGGAGAAGAAACATTTTCTTTAGTAAGTTGTCAAAACTGCGGTACAACTTTCCATAAGCATATTCTGACTCCGGAATTTTTAAATGTACTGTATAGTGAATGGATAAATGATGCCCAAATTAACCATTTAGAAGCAGAAATTAGGACAGGTACAAAAACTGATAGTTCGTTTATGGGTAGCCAACAATTAATCAAGCATCTTTTACGATTGCAAAAGTTTCGGAAGCAATTTGAATCCGAGGAATTTCGCATTTTAGATTATGGCTGCGGTGATGGAAACTTTTTAATCTTTGCTAAATTGCTTGGTTTTCAGACTTATGGGATTGATTTTAGCAGTACCCGTCAAGAACGAGCCGCACAAGCAGGTATTGCTGTTTTCAATAATTTAGAAAACTTATCTACTTATCAAGTTGATAAAATGCATTGCGTTACACTTTTCCAAGTATTAGAACATCTTGATAAGCCGCTTTCAGTTCTGAATGAAATAGCAAATATTATGGAGGATGAAGGAATTTTAATTGTAGAAGTTCCTAACTGTAGAGGAATTACCCAGCCTCAAAACTTTTCAGAATTTAGCTACGTTCACCCACTAGAACATATTAATGCTTTCACACCTCAAACTTTAAAAAAAATCTGTTCCCGAGCAGGATTTGTACCTATTAAACGTATCCCCGCTCATGCAACTACTAGTTTTATAGATGTCATCCGAACGGAAATGAGTCGTTTTATACGGCGAAATTCAACTAGTATGTATTTTAAACTGTGCAAAAGCCGTTGATTAAATCGGATTATCTTAAAAACTTCGGACTAATTATTGGTTAATACTTATGCAAAGCCCCCCAATTAGCGGGGGGTTGGGGGATTCATGTTTCTTGCAAGACACGCAATACCTACGGTACGCTAACGCTAGGCGCTAACGTTGCGATTGCGTAAGTTTTATTGGTTTAAAAGTGATGATTCCTAACTAGATTTTAAGAAAACAAATAATTTCAAGAAACAATTATCGAGAACAATGGGTAACAAAGTAG
>CAYMZW010000246.1:0-6379 GCA_964395005.1 uncultured Rivularia sp. | reverse complement strand
GGCACATCTAAGTTTACTATTAGTTTCTCCTCAGAAATACTTAGCAACAATTGAACTTGCAATCACAACCAGTCAACCAGGATTACATGGTGCTTTATATCAACTTTTCTACTTTTTGGAAGCTGGTATTGTTGCTCATCAAGTAAAGCAAAAACGAATTGAGCATTTACACAATCATATTGCGGAAGCTAGCGGTACTGTAGCGATGCTTGCTGCGAATATGGGAGGTTTTAGCTTTAGTTTTACTTTACACGGGCCATATATTTTCTTTAAACCGTATCAATGGCGACTTGACGAAAAAATACAAAGAGCTTTATTTATAAGTTGTATAAGTAACTATGCTCGCAGTCAAGGAATGATATTTGCACCTATTAAAAAATGGAATCGAATGCATATAATCCATTGTGGGGTTGAACCTTCTTTGTTTGATGTAGTTTCTCATAAACAATCAGGCAAACGCTTGCTTTATGTCGGTAGAATAGCTGCTGCAAAAGGATTACCAATCTTACTTGAAAGCTTGGCTAACCTAAAAATACAGCATCCTGAAACTGTATTAACTGTGGTTGGTGATGGGAAGGATCGTAAAAATTTAGAAGAAACGACTGTTAAGTTAGGATTGAGTCAGAATGTCAATTTTGTTGGCTATAAATCTCAAGCTGAAGTCAGAGAATATTTTCAACAAACTGATGTATTTGTTATGTCCAGTTTCGCTGAAGGAATACCAGTTGTATTGATGGAGGCAATGGCTGCTGGTGTCCCCGTGGTAGCAACTCAAATAGCAGGTATCAGTGAGTTAGTGGAAGATGGTATTAGTGGCTATTTAGTTCCACCTGGTGATTCTAATATTTTGACAATTCGTATTGCACAATTATTAGAAGATTGTGAATTACGAACAAAATTTGGAACTGCTGGTAGAGCAAAAGTAGAGAAAGACTTTAATATACAGCATGAAGCTGCACGGCTTTATCAGTTGATGAATAGTGCTTTACAAAATAATATTGAATCGATTCGGCCCTATTATAGCGAAAAACAGGCTTACTTAAGCAAGCAAATGTAAAGCAATAATAACTTCTAGATGAATTAATTAATTAGTTTATTTAAATTTTACGTAAAGATAGCAATAAATAGCAGCAATTATAGAATTGAA
The DNA here is from genome assembly GCA_964395005.1 of uncultured Rivularia sp. GTDB lineage: Bacteria > Cyanobacteriota > Cyanobacteriia > Cyanobacteriales > Nostocaceae > Rivularia. The sequence goes on along the minus strand of CAYMZW010000246.1, from coordinate 5,232 downwards.
TCATAGAATAAATAATAGTAAAAGCCTTAAGTTTTTATTCGTAGAATGCTGCGAATAATATTTCTGGAAATAAAAAAAGAACGGATTCTAAATTATTATCTAATCCTATACATTTAGATGAATTTGCCACGGACAAACTAAAGTCAATCTCTATCTATACCTAATAGTTAAACTGATTCAACTACAGAAAAATGAATTATCACATTGCTTTGAATTTAAAAAAGGATATCGAAACTATTGCCTTACAGGCTAAATTGGGAAAAAACCCCGCTCACGTTATGTGGGATATGAGTGAAATTTTAAAGGCTAAAATTCATCAACCAGTTAATCTAGAAATATTACCAAAAGATAGAAAATTGGCGCAGATTATTGGTTTTCCGGAATCTTGGGCTTTAGCACGTCGATTATCCGAACAACTTAATCGGGATGATGTTATATACTGCGATGGCGAATCTATTGGTATTCCTATTGCAACTCTTTGTAAGCAAAAACAAAACGGAGCTAAAGTAGCCGTACTTTTTCATAATATAAATCGACCAAAAGGTTGTTTAGCTCTGAACCTATTTAAAGTTCAAAACTCTATTGATTTATTTGTCACTGGTACAACTTCGCAAAGAAAATTTCTACGTCATTATTTGAATCTGCCCGAATATCGTATTTTCCAAATTGCTTCCCATCCATCCACAGATATTTCTTTCTTCACTCCAAGCTTAGCATCACCAAAATTAAAAAAGGTACGTCCTTTAATTGCCAGTGGTGGTATGGAAAAACGCGATTATCAAACTTTGGCAAATGCAACTCAAAACCTAGATATTGATGTTAAAGTTTGTGCTTTTTCACCTAATAGAACTGCATCTAAAAAAACCTTCCCCAAAGTGATGCCCACGAATATGTATTGTGGATTTTATGAATGGTGCGATTTAGTGCAACTTTACCGCGATGCTGACTTGGTTGTTTTACCTCTGCTAAATAATAATTATCAAGCTGGACTTAGCACTTTGTTTGAAGCAATGGCTTGTCGAAAACCTGTAATAATTTCCCGTTCCCCAAAAGCTGGAATTATAAATAAACTGATAGATTCAGGTATTGTAACTGGTGTAAAAGCTGGCGATCGTATCGAATTAAAGCAAGCAATTGAAAAACTTTTGAATAATCCCGAACTGGCTAGAAATCAAGCTCAATTAGGTTATGAGTTCGTATGCAAAAAACATAATCATCGTGAGTATATCAAAGAATTAAGTATCAAGCTAATTTCTACATTCGGAAGTGTACATAAGAATCAATACTTGATTAATACAAATATTAAGAGCCTAGAATCATTGTACTATAAATAAAGCCTATTTGTTAGAAACCTAGTTTAAATTTTAAATTCTGTTTTCTCTAAAATAATAGAAATATATTTATATTTTTGAACTTACAACCTATGATATTTACAGATGTTAATGTTGATTGGAAACCTTGTACAAAACCACCGACAACTAAAAGCCGTATTTTAGAACTAATTACATTTAATCTTTTCGGATTTATTCCGCATCCAATCGGAAGCCTATTGCGAAAACTGATTTGTCCTTTTACATTGGCTCGTATGGGAAAAAAAGTAAGTATTTTTCAGAATGTTGAATTTATTGGTGCTAGCGCTATAGAGATTGGCGATAATGTTAAAATACTTCAGGATACACGCTTAGTAATTAGAGAAATCAACAGCTATATATATCTTGGCAACAAAGTTTGTTTAGATCGTGGTGTTGATATTCGCACTGCAGGTTCCGATTGCTGGATAGAAATTGGTGACAATTCCTACCTCGGACCTTATGTATGTATGGCAGGTCCAGGTAACATTAAAATTGGTAAAAACTGCCTAATTGCGTCACATTCAAGTGTCTATGCCAACAATCATAGAGATTATGGATTAAGCCGCGAAGGAATTGAAATTGAAGATAACTGTTGGATAGGTAGCGGAGTTCGGATATTAGATGGATTAACTATCGGTAGAGGAAGTGTAATTGGTGCAGGGGCTGTTGTTACTAAAAATATTCCTCCTGATTCCATTGCAGTTGGAGTACCCGCAAAGGTGATTAAACGTAGTAAAAATGGTGCAGCTTAAAGTTGGAGAGGGAGAGGTTAGGGGATGAGATGAGGAGGTGAACAGATAAGGAATTGAACAGATGAAGAGATTATAGTTAGGAATGGTCGCAACTTGACATTTTTTTTGTAGGGGAGGCAAAAGAGGGTGTAGATAATATCCCCCCTTATTGCCGTTGCTGTGACACTTTGAGCCACTTTGGACGTAGTAATAATGTTTTGGGTGTCACGCTTAGCCTGGTATTGTGACAATTGCGTAAGTCCTGATAGTATAAAAAATACCAATTACTCCATCACCATTCTCATAACTCCTAACTGATAACTCTTATAATCTAAAATCTGTCGATGCGCCCGTTTTGGTGCAGTTCGGTTCCCAATCCCGAAGCGTTGCGCGGCAACAAGCGCGTATAGCGCAAATGGCTCGCTTTTTGAGGGGAGTGGTGTTAGCGCTTAACGGAGCCTACCGTAGGTATTGCGTCTCCCTCCGGAAGATACCCGTTACCGGCCGTCGGTGCGGCGAGCGAGGGTTTCCCCAATTAGAGGGCTGGTTCAACTTTGGGCAAAACAAACGCACCCGTTATTAAAATCTAAAATCTAAAATAAAATGTCATCTTTGAAAACACGTGCCATTCGTGGCGCAATTTGGACAACTGCGGGTTTTGGGGGAAAGTATATTCTCCGATTTGGGAATAATTTGGTTTTGACTCGTCTGTTACAACCAGAATTTTTTGGTTTAATGGCTTTAGTTACAACCTTTAGAATAGGTTTAGAATTATTTTCGGATATTGGGATTTCTCAAAATATAATTAATAGTCAACGAGGTGATGACCCAGTTTTTTTGAATACGGCTTGGACTTTACAAGCAATTCGTGGTGTAATTATTTGGATTGCTTGCGTAATATTTATTACTTATCCAGCATCATTTTTCTACAACGACGAACGCTTATTAATATTAATTCCTATTTCTGTACTGTACTCGGTTTTTGAAGGATTCAGTTCTACTAGCATTCATACTCTTCACCGACGTATGGAATTAGGTAAGATTTCAATCTATGAACTCGTATTGCAAGCGAGTAATTTAGCTACTTTAATTATATTAGTTTACTTTTATCCGACTATCTGGTCTTTAGCAATTGGAACTGCCATAGGAGGAGTATATAAATTAGTTAGTAGCTTTTGGTTAATACCAGGTCATGTTAATCGCTTCGCATGGGATAAAGAAGCAGTTGAAGAAATTTTATCCTTTGGTAAATGGATGTTTGCTGCATCTGGATTAATGTTTGCAGCTGAACAAGCAGATCGCTTAGTTTTAGCTAAGTTACTATCATTTAAAATATTAGGTGTTTATACAATAGCTTATACTTTAGCAAGTATTCCCAAGGAAGTAATTAGACAGCTAAGCTATAAAGTTATTTTTCCAACTATTTCTAAACAGCGAGATTTACCAAGAAGCAGTTTAAGAGCCAAAATTCTCAAGCAGAGACAGTTAATATTATTAGGATTTGCAATCGCATTAGCCGCTTTAGTCACTGTTGGCGATTTAATTATTAGTTTGCTATACGACAAAAGATATATTGAAGCTACTTGGATGATGCCTATTTTATGCACCGGGATGTGGTTTTCTTTATTGTTTTATACCATTAGTCCCGCACTTTTAGCCGTTGGTAAACCAGTATATTCAGCCCAAAGTAACTTTGCTCGATTTGCAATCATTATTTTAGCCGTACCTCTAGCTCATCAAACATTTGGATTAATAGGTGCAATTTGCGTTATTGCCTTTAGCGATGTACCTCTATATATTGTTAATCTTTACGGACTTTGGCAAGAGAAATTATTTTGTTTTATTCAAGATGTTCAGGGTACTGTATTTTTCATTATGATTCTAGCTTTATTTTTATTTATTCGGAATAGTTTAGGTTTCGGATTTCCAATAGATAATTTGATCTGATTCATTTTTAAAATTCTACAATAGTTTGTATCAAAATGCGTCTTTTAATAGCTCAGTATGCGGGTGATTACAGGAAAACCTTCTACCTGGTAAGAAACAAAGGTATCGAAACATATAATGCTCAAAAATATGTTATTGATACCGTTACTAATATTAGCAAGCAAATTGACGAAGTTATATTACTTTGTTGTCATACTAAAGAAATATACAATCAAGAAATAGAACCTGGTATAAGAGTTATTAGTGCGGGGGTTGAACCCTATGAAAATATCGGTCAAATATTAAAAATTATACAAGAGCAAAAACCGACTCACTTGATAGTTCATTTCCCAATAGTAGATATTTTTAATTGGGCAATCAAACATCAAGTCAAACTTATGGCATTATTTGCAGATTGTTTTTTACCAATCAATTGGAAGCAACGTATAAGAAACTATTATCAAGCAAAAATATTCAATCATCAGCAAGTTGATTGGGTAGCTAATCATGGATTAAACGCTTGTTATTCTTTACAAAAAATAGGAGTAAATCCTGATAAAATTATTCCCTGGGATTTGAAGCATGAAATTAATCCACAACCATTTAAAGTTAAGAAGTTAAAACCAAATTTATCGTCTATAAACTTAGTTTATGTAGGTTTAATTGACGAGCGAAAAGGTGTAGGAGATATTATCACAGCAATAGCAAAACTACGTCATATCCCACCAATCAATTTGAAAATAGCTGGTAGTGGGGATATTACAAAATTACAACGTCGTGCAGAAAAATTGCAAATCAGCAAACAAGTCAAATTTTTAGGATTAATATCTCAAAAACAGGTAATCGAAATAATGCGCGATGCTGATGCAGTCGTTGTTCCTAGCTGGCATAAATATCCAGAAGCATGTCCATTTACAATTTATGAATCCTTATGTACTCATACTCCGATTATTGCGTCGGATCATCCTATGTTTCGCGGCAATTTGATACATCGTCAAAATGCAATGATATTCCCAGAGCGCAAACCAAAGTTACTCGCTCAATCTATCCAGGAATTATTTGCCTCTGAAGAGTTGTACCATCGAATATCCCTCAACAGTGAAGCCTCATGGGAACATTTACAAATGCCCGTTAAATGGGGAGATTTAATTACAAATTGGCTATTCGACTCACCAGTCAATCAAAAATGGCTAAGCGATCGCAGTTTATCGTCAGGCTTGTAT
>CAYMZW010000245.1:0-10174 GCA_964395005.1 uncultured Rivularia sp. | reverse complement strand
CGTCTCCTCTACCAGCGTTGAGAATATCGTCTCCTCTACCAGCGTTGAGAATATCGTCTCCTCTACCAGCGTTGAGAATATCATCTCCTCTACCAGCGTTGAGAATATCGTCTCCTCTACCAGCGTTGAGGATATCGTCTTCTCTACCGCCGTTAAGAACATCATCTTCCCTAGTTCCAACAATAGGCTGAGGAGGATTTATTACACCATCGTCTCCACCATTAATGAAGAACTGAGTTTTGTCCCAAACAGCTTGCCCAACTTGTTCTCCCAAAGTTCGACCATTAACATCACCTTCAGTAAAGTGAATTCCACCATATAGACGAGAGATACCCGCCTCATCCGCAGCTTCACTGAAAGTATCCCACTGCAAAGTAACTGCTTCTGAAGGAGTTTGACCGGGTTCAAAACGAGATTCGCCGCTGTCAAAACTCACAGATGCACCAAACTCATCGCTACCCGTGAATAATTCTAGAATGGATGCACCCGCAGCGCTAAAGCTACTGTGTCCGGAAGTATATTCTGCAAACGGTGGTGAAGCGTCACCTCCGGGAGTTTGGTAAGTAAGAAAATCGGTTGCTAATATTGTTTGAGTTCCTTCTCCTGGTTTCCATGCATCAATCGCAAAACCATCTAATTCTTGATTGAATTCACCGATTAATCCTAGCTCTCCTAGTTCCCGAATCGCTCTGATAGGACGAGCATAATCATAGAAAGTTTTAGCCTCCCAAGTTGCAATACCAGCATCAAATACCGCATTACCCAAGCCAAAAAATAATTGAGCATCTTGATCGAGAGTATTATTATCTCGTGCCGAAACAAATTGACCAAAAGTCATCCAGGTACCAGGAGGAAAGGAAGTTCCACCACCGTCTTCCCAAAACTCTGCGACTAACTTCTGTTCGTCAGTAAGATTGGCGCTGATATTAACAACTTCTTGCGCTTGAGCAACAAATTCTGGGTTAATAATAGTCCCGACTAAACTCTTATCAATGTCTAATACAGATCCATTTTCGAGGGTAATCGTTTTGTTTTCTAAATCTACAGCAGCATCTACCAGCAAAAATGGTTGTGGTGCTTCTGGACGAAATTGCTCCCCACTTTCCAAAGCAAAAGGTGTAACATCTCCCCATTGAGGTGTCAGAAACTGCTGAACTCTAATTTCTTCACCAGGTTCTGCATCTATAGGTACTAACTCGGGTGTCCAAAGGTCAATTTGAATTGTTTCACCAGCAGCATTTACAGGTTGATAATCACCGTTCTCCGAGTAATTATCAAGTTGATTGGAACCATCTAGACGGCGAAATTCCAGTAACTCCCTTGCCATTACATTACCGACACCAGCAGCAGTTGTTGTATCGGTAGTATTATTATTTGGATTTAAACCTAGCTCACCCATCAATTCGTCAAAAATTTGAGTTTGAGTAGGGAATAAGTCATTCAAAACCTGATAAGCAGCATAACTCATCGCTTCGGATTTATTTTCTTCGGTAATCTCTGCTGTAGGACGTTGCAAATAATCAGCGAGTTGAGTTGATATTGCCTGGGGATTGTAAGCTGACCAAGCATCAAACATTGCAGTATGCATCATTGCATAGGCACGAGATGCAACAGTTGGGCCTGGTGATGTATTAATTACAGCTTGCTGAACAGCTTTGTCCCACATTACTGAAACCGTTGGAGAAGAATCGTTAACCGTCACTAATTGAGTATCCGGATTAACTTGTAGGTCAACAGATTCGTTAGTGAAGTTGTTATTGAAAAAGTTTGAGTTTTGCATTAGTATGATAGTCAATTAATTACAATGAATTGGAGAGCCAAGCTTGAACGGAGGCTCTTTTTTTCTGAAAAACTATAAGTAGAATACAAGTATCAAAAAAAGATTCACGATATTGCATTCTATGTAATTACATCAGGATGGCTGCAAATTTTTACGAAATTGCGGTAATTTTTTTTGTCAGCAATTCTTACCTATGGCAATTAGAAATTTCAGCTACTACTCTCATAACTGCCTGCTAAGCGAGACGGTTTTAAGACGGCGTTGCTCCCGATGTAAGATGCCAGTCGTTTTCCTTGGAGTATGTATTGATTGGTAGCTAATAATTCTTTCGATATTTTTTGCCGCTGTTACTGAGAATGTTAGCGAAGTTATTCGGAGCTTGTAGTATTACAGTAGACTGCTCTTCATAAAGTTTCAGTAAATATACGTGTAAAAGATCAATTTTTCTTTTGCCTTTTGAAAGTTAAGTAAGTAATTGTACTTATTCAAACTCAACTGATGGAATATTATAGATAAAATTTAAAACCTAATTAATTGTTCTGTTGTATATACTACCTCCTAAAACCTCTGAAATTCTTTAAATAAATTGCAAGTAAAAATTAAGCTATATAGGATATGTAAAGTTTTGTAAACATTTGGTTTTCTTCCCGAAAACCTCAGATATAAAATTGTAGCCTTCAAATATTGCGGTTACGCATAGTTTCAGATAGGCTAAACCGTAGAATTGCCGTAAAAATGGATGACATTCAACAGTAAGCAGATTAAAGATAACAGTTAAACTGCAACTATTGACGTTGGCTTTAAAGTTGGATACAAACTAACAATGATAAACTTTTTCGTATTAGCTTTGATGGCGATCGCCATCGGTATATGTTGCGGTGCTGTTATCGTTTTACTGATAGTTATCCAGCGTCGCCGCCAAAAGGTAGATAGTATGCGTTCTACTAATAATTTGATCGGTCATTATGGGACAGTAGAAGTACCTTTTGATAATACTTGTAAAGGGAAAATTAGAGTTAATATACCGGGACAAGGTTCGACAGTTGATTTTGTAGCCTGCACCGATGATTCTAAAAGTTTTCAGCCAGGAGATAAAGTTTTTATCGTACAGGTAAAGAAGAATCAATTGTGGGTGATTGACGAGGAATCAATGAACAATTATCAATGAACAATTATCAACTAACAACTAACCACTAACAACTAACAACTAACTTCAAAAAATGTATAAATCAGTATTAAAAGATAGGAATAGCTTGCAAATAGCGCAAGTAGAAGCAAATCGTCCGATAGAAGTTCAGCAAAGTAATTTAGGTGGACTTTTTGGAACTAGTTTACTAATTGCTACGGGAATATTTAGTACTTTTTTAGTAGCTTGGTTTTTGCAATCTTGTTTGTGTATTTGTAAACCTAATGAAGTATTAGTTATTTCTGGGCGTAAGCGAAAGACGAAGGATGGGCAAGAGGTTGGATATCGCGTATTGGCTGGCGGTAGAGCAATTCGTATTCCGATTGTAGAGAAAGTTCGTCGCATGGATGTAACAACTATGCCCGTGCCGGTGGAAGTTAAAAATGCTTATTCAAAGGGAGGTACACCGTTAAATATTCAGGCTATTGCTAATGTCAAACTTTCTAACGATCCGAATATTATTGGTAACGCGATTGAAAGATTTTTAAACAGTGATAGAAAGGAGATTTTACGGGTAGCAAGGGAAACTCTTGAGGGTAATTTACGGGGTGTAGTCGCAACTTTAACGCCAGAGCAAGTTAACGAAGATAGACTGCAATTTGCTGAAAGTATCACTTCCGATGTCAGTCGCGATTTAATGAAGTTAGGTTTGCAAATTGATACTTTAAAAATTCAAAGCGTTTCCGATGATGTGGATTATTTAAGCTCGATTGGCAGAAAGCAAATAGCGATGATTGTTAGAGATGCAGAAATTGCTGAATCCAATGCGATAAGAGAAGCGGAAACTGTAGAATCGCAATGTCAGCAAGAATCAGAAGTTGCTAAAACCCAAAATCGCATTACTATTTTAGAGAAAGAAAACGAACTTAGAGAAGTTAAAGCTAAATTAGAACAAAAAGCACGCTCTGAAGAAGAAATTACCACCGCAACAGTCAGAGAAAAACAGGCTTTCTTCGAGCAGAAACTGCAACAATTGCGAGCAGAATTAGAACGTCTGCGTTTAGAAGCCGATCAAGTTTTACCGGCAGAAGCGTTACAGCAAGCCAAGAAATTAAAAGCAAAAGGTGAAGCATCTGTAATTGCAGAAAACGCTAAAGCAGCCGCATTAGTTAACGAAATGCTCGCTGAAGTTTGGCAAGATACTGAAACTGATGTTTCCGAATTATTCTTGATTCAGCAGTTGGAAACCATCTTAAATGAAGCCGTAGAAATTCCCAAGCGGCTGTATCTAAACAAAATCAACGTAGTAGACAGCGGCGACGGTAAATCTTTAGCAAGTTTAGTCAAAATTTACCCAGAAATCCTCAATCAGTATCTAGAAAGCATCAATCAAACATTAGGAATTGATGTAATCGGAACACTTTCGGGGAAGAAAGAGAATGGGTAAGATTTGGGAGTTAGGAGTTAGGAGTTGATAGTTAGGAGTTATGCCTAATGCCTAATGCCCAATGCCCAATGCCCAATGCCCAATTCCCAATTACCAACTATCAATAAAAAATCATGTTACCACTTATCGGTTTATTCTTAGGAATTTTAGGTTTCGGTTCGAGTGCTGGCTATTGGATTATTCGCTATTTTTATCATATTTGTCAGCCTAGTGAGGTACTTATTTTTGCTGGAGGTACTCATAAAACTTCTGATGGGAGGAAAGTTGGATATCGTTTGGTGAAGGGTGGAAGCAGTATTCAAACTCCTTTATTTGAACGTACTTTTCGGATGGATTTGGGTAATATTATTATCGATCTTGAAGTTATGAATGCTTACTCTAAGGGCGGTATTCCTTTAAATGTTCAAGGGGTAGCTAATATTAAAGTTGCTGGTGAAGAACCTATTATTCATAATGCAATTGAAAGATTGTTGGGTAAAAGTCAGCAGGAAATTAAACAGTTAGCTAAGGAAACGTTGGAAGGAAATCTTCGGGGCGTTTTAGCTAGTTTGACTCCGGAAGAAGTTAATGAAGATAAAATTGCTTTTGCTAAAAATTTGTTGGAAGAAGCGGAAGATGATTTAGAAAAATTAGGTTTGATTTTGGATAGTTTACAAATCCAGCAAATTTCTAGCAATACACAATATCTGCAAGCTATGGGAAGAAAACAGCGGGCAGATTTGTTGCGAGATTCGCGGATTGCTGAAGCTGAAGCTAAAGCTAAATCGCAAATTTGTAGTTCTGAAAATGAAAAATTTGTGGCTTTAAAACGTACTGAAAAAGATTTACAAGTTGCAAAAGCCGAAGCAGAAAGAAGAGTTAGAGATGCTATCACCAAACGGGTGGCGATGGTAGCTGAAGTCGAAGCTGAAGTTGGTGCTAATGTCGTGAAAACTCAAGCTGAAGTTGCTGTGCAGCAAGAGCGTATCAAACAGGTGGAGCAGCAATTAATTGCCGATGTCGTAGCACCAGCAGAAGCCGAATGCAAAAGAGCGATCGCTGAAGCTAAGGGTGATGCAGCAAGTATCATTGAAGACGGTAAAGCTCAAGCCGATGGTACTAAGAAGTTAGCCGAATCTTGGCAGAATGCTGGTAGCAATGCTAAGGAAATCTTTTTACTGCAAAAGTTTGATGTGTTGCTTAAGGCAATGGCTTCAAGTATTCCAGAGTTGGAAGTAGAGAAGGTAACTATAATTGATGCTAGTGAAGGTAGCAACGCAACAAAGATGGCATCTTTTATAGAGCAACTCCGTCAAACTACTGGTTTAGATGTGCCCGAAATGATTCAAGGTTTTGTGAATAATCAATCTTTCAAAAGTGCGGAAGTTTCCACCGACGCAAATCTTCCTAAAATAAAAATTCGCGAAGAGAAAAAGGGAAATACAGAATGGTAGCAAGAAGCAATAGCTAGTAAAAATTTAAATTAATTAGAAACCCGATTTTTTGAAAAAACCGGGTTTTTCAATATTTAACATTATAATATGTATCCCGATACTTTGTGCTACAATTGTATTACAATAGCTCGATTAAACATTCTATGGCAGAAATTACCAAACAACAAATTGAAACAACATGGGGAATACATCCAGCAAGAAGAATTCCTTTTAACGAACTTTATCAAGGGCTTTTAGTAAATGTTAAAGCAAGAAACATTGTTCGTGTTGTTGATGGTAATTTAGAAATTTTTAACTATACGACTCACGCACAATACAACGCTAACTGGAATATTTTTACGTTAATTGCTAGGGGATTAGTTGTTGATGTTAAAAAGCAAGCTGTAATTGCGACACCTTTCCCGAAGTTTTTTAATTTTGGTGAAGCAAAAGTTTGGGATGCTGACAAAATATGTGGTGAAATTATAGTTTATAAAAAGTACGATGGTTCTTTAGGTGTGGTATTTTTTGATGGCGAAAAATGGCGAGTTGCGACGCGAGGTTCGTTTGATTCCGATGCAGCTATTTGGGGTCAAAAATGGTTTGATGAAAATGTAAATACTAGTTTATTAGAAGTTGGTAATACCTATCTTTTTGAAATTATTTATTCGGGGAATCGGGTTGTTGTACCTTACGATTTTCAAGGAATGGTTTTATTAAGTGCTTACGATTTAAATGGATATGAATATGCTCGGAAAAATGTTGAAAATTTGGCAGATAAACTTAAAATACGAATTACAGAAATAGAGAAGTTTGAATCCGTTGATAAATTACTGCAAGCGGCTCAAACTTTAAATAGAAACAGCGAAGGATGGGTAATTCGGTTTGCAAATCGGCATCGCTTGAAAGTGAAAGGTGCGGAATATTGTCGTCTTCACCGTCTTACATCCAAAGTCACACCCTTAGCAATATGGGAAATTTTGAAACAGGGTGATGATTTAGAAGCAATACGAAAAGAGTTACCGGAAGAACATTTACAGGAATTCGATCGCATTTGCTCGATTTTAGAAGCTAAGTTGGAATCTTTGATTAAAAAGGTTGCAGAGAATTACCAGCAAAAACAACATCTTTCGGATAAAGAGATTGGTTTGGCTTTGAATAAAGGTGAGTGGTTTGATGGTACTCCAGTTAGTGAAATAGAAAGAAAATTTATATTTGCCGTTAGAAAGCAAAATTTTTTGGATAACGTGCGTAAAAGTGGACACGGCTGTCGCAAAATGGCATTTGAAACCTTCCGCCCTGATGGGAATTTATTAAATTGATATTTAGTTAATATAGGTGTTTAATCAGTTAACTGAAAAATCTTTGTGGAGACAAGTTATTAATTATTTCATCTTCATTACCAGTTAAATAATTTGCAAAACGTCGCGCTAAAGGTGGAATAAATACCAAAGGATTACTGAAACCTGAAAAAACGTGAATATTATTTTGGGAAACGGTACCAATCACAGGTAAATTATCTCTACTAAAACTTACCAAACAATGATGCCAATTTCCTTCTACATTTTTTAAATTAGGCAATACTTTACCGATATTTTCTCGTAATGCAGCTTCACTTTTTACAGAATCTGAATCGGCATCGGGATTCGTATTTACAAAACTAATTTGCCCTAACCGTAAACTATTATCTTCAAATTGAACTGCACCTACATCCAAAACCCAACCAAGTTGATTATTATCGCACCATAATTTATCATTTTTACTAGATTCAGCTTCTAATTGAGAGCGTTGCAAATTTGCTGGCATTATTAATGTATTTAATCTTAAATCTACTGGCGGAGTTTCTATAATTTCCGCATGAGTAAAATACACTTGGATAGGAATACCAGATGTTTCAAGTAACTTTCGGCTAAAGCCACCAGCACAAACCACAATATTTTTACAATTAAATGTATCTGTATTTGTCTTAACTAATAAATCTTGTTGCTGAATTTCTAAAACTTGGCTAATTTGCATCTTTCCACCAGCTAGGAGAAAAGCTTTAATATAAGCTTGTGTTGTTTTATCTGGATGAATATGCCCGTGTTTTACAGTTAAAGCTCCGGAAATTGCTTCTCTATTTAATAAAGGTTCTAATTCGCAAGCTTCATCGACACTGAGTAATTGCGGAGGTGTTGCAAAACGTTGGTAAAATGCAGCAATTTCTTCTGGATTGCTATCTTCGGAAATAGTTAATAATAAATCTAATTCGCGTAATTGAATATCGGCATTTAATTCTAAGGATAAATTTTGATAAAGTTGCTTTGATTCCTGACATAATTGACGAGTTAAAGAAGTTGTACCGCTCCAAAAAGCCAAACCACCATAACTATAGCGAGTAGCATTTTGCTGTGTGGTGTGTTGTTCTAATAATAATACCGAAAAGCCTTTATTAACTAATTCATAGCTGAGTGCAGCACCCGCAATACCAGCACCGATAACAATAATATCGTAATTTTTCATATAGATTTAGGTAATTGGTAATTGAGACATTTTGTTCGTAGTAAGGAATTTATTCCTTATTCTAATCTTTTTATGCTCTTAGGATTACGGAGATAAAAACCGCAGAGACGCAGAGAGCGCTGAGGAAGAAAATATACAGAAGTAGGAGTAAGAAGGCGATAAATCGCTTACTACGAACGAAATACTTTCATCAGTATTTGCACTAATTTACGAGTATAAATTTGCTGAAGAAACTAGAATGAGCAATGAAAGGATTTTAATATGAATGATAAAAATATTTCTATTAACTTAAACTGCGATGATGTAGTGCTTATTGAAGAAAATATCATGAAAGTAAATAAATTTAAAGAAATGACAATTACACACGTAAGAGAAGAGCTTGGAACTTCCATCAATAATATACAAGAATTTCTTACAGAAGATGATGATGATGAATCACCTTTTGAATATGTACAATCTGATTTGAATTTAGAGCTTCAGGTTGTTAGTTGTCAACTTCTTCAAGTCAATGGTAATGGTTGGCAAAAAGGAAAGCTAAATGTAAAAATACGTATATCACCAACGAATAATCAAGATGATAGAGTTGATCTAAAATTCTTTCCCGAACAACCTATTAAACCAGAATCACCATTAGATGATATTCGCGAGATAATACAAGTTACAGATGGTGCGTGACGCTATTATCAAAATTGTAATTACTAACAAAAATTGTCGCAGCGTCACACACCCTACAGTTCGTAGTAAGGAATTTATTCCTTATTAAAAAATTAAAAGCGATAAATCGCTTACTACGAACAATATCAATTTGTTAAAAACAACATCACATCACCTTCTTTAACAATATAAGCTTTTCCTTCAGCGCGAACTAAGCCTTTTTCTTTAGCCGAACTTAACGAACCAGAAGCAACTAAATCCTCGTAACTAACAGTTTCTGCACGAATAAATCCTTTTTCAAAATCGCTGTGAATTACTCCTGCTGCTTGCGGTGCTGACATTCCAGCTTGAATTGTCCAAGCGCGGGTTTCTTTTTCTCCTGATGTGAAATATGTCCGCAATCCTAATAAGTCATAAGTAGCACGAATCAAAGATTTTAAACCGCCTTCTTCTACACCCAAAGCTTCGAGAAAATCCTTTCTTTCTTCATCAGATAATTCAATTAATTCCGCTTCTACCTGTGCGGAAACTATTACTACTTGAGCATCTTCATTGGCTGCAATTTCTCGCACTTGCTCTACATATTCATTTCCAGTAGATAAATCATCTTCGGAAACATTAGCAGCATAAATAATCTTTTTCGCACTCAACAATGTCAAAGGTTTAATTATTTCTGTTTCTTCTTCGCTTAACTTCATCTGACGAACAGATTTACCTTCGTTTAATTCTGCTGCAACTTTTTCCAACACCGTCATTTCATATTGAGCATCTTTATTTGCTCTGGCTTGCTTGCGAGTACGCTCCATACGACGCTCAACTTGAGATAAATCGGCTAAAACAAGCTCCAAATTTATAACTTCAATATCTCTTGCTGGCCCCACCGAGCCGGAAACGTGAATTACATCGTCATCTTCAAAACAACGCACCACATGAACGATCGCATCAGTTTCGCGAATATTTGATAAAAACTGGTTTCCTAATCCCTCACCTTTACTCGCACCCTTCACCAAACCAGCGATATCCACGAATTCCACACGAGCGGGGACAATTTGTTTAGCTGAGGAAATCTTCGCTAAAACTTCTAATCGATCGTCTGGTACCGAAACAATGCCGACATTCGGCTCAATGGTGCAAAAAGGAAAATTAGCAGCTTCAGCCTTAGCATTCGCCACCACAGCATTAAATAAAGTAGATTTTCCTACATTAGGAAGTCCGACAATCCCGGCTCTTAGCATTTTGGATTTTAGATTTTA
>CAYMZW010000244.1:0-10322 GCA_964395005.1 uncultured Rivularia sp. | reverse complement strand
CGCTTAATCGCAACCAGAAACCCTTAGATAAAGTAGAAGTAAGACAGGCGATCGCTGCAATGATTGACCGTAAATTAATATATGACAGAGTATTGTACGGTCAAGCGGAAGAAGTTTATAGTATGATTCCGACAACCTTTAATGTTTACAAACCAGTATTTAAAGAAAAATACGGTAAAGGTGGTAATCCCGAAAGAGCCAAAGAATTATTGAGAAAAGCCGGTTTTTCCAAAGAAAATCCCGCAGTAGTAGAAGTTTGGTATCCTTCAAGTTCGGCAACTCGCAGTTTAGCAGCTTTGGTTTTGAAAGCACTTGCGAAGAAAACAATGGATGGAATGCTGGTATTTGATGTTAATACTGTAGATTCGACATCCGCTTTTAAAAACATTCGTAAAGGTTTATATCCAGCATTTTTACTCGATTGGTATCCTGATTATTTAGATGCAGATAATTACATACAACCGTTTTTATCTTGCGAAAAAGGTTCTGTAGAAAAAGGATGTGAGGAAGGAGGAAGTCAGAGTCAAGGTTCGTTCTTTTACAGTCAGCAAATGAACCAGTTAATTAAGGAAGAACGTGAAGAACAAGATCCTGAAAAACGGAAGCAAATTTTTGCAGAAATTCAAGAAATTTTAGCTAAAGAAGTACCTTACGTTCCTCTGTGGCAAAGTAAAGACTATATATTTGCACAAAACGGAGTTACCGGAGTGCAATTAGATCCTACACAGTTTTTGATATATAAGAATATTAAGAAATAAGAACGCGGATTAAATGGATGACGCTGATTACACCGATTGCTAAGAAGTAACAACTCATTACTAACTCCTAACTCTTAACTCCTAACTAATTAAAATTATGTCTCGTTCAAAAGCTTTAGCGTATTACGTTACTACTCGTTTGTTGCTGGCTCCGCTGCAAATTTTGACTATTGTTACGATTGTTTTTCTATTACTTAGAGCGACTCCTGGGGACCCAGTTGATGCTATTTTAGGTGGACGTGCGCCGGAAAGTGCGAAGGAAGAATTACGCACGCAATTAGGTTTAGATTTGCCTTTGTGGATGCAATATTTTAGATATTTGGGTAAATTGCTGGTTTTCGATATGGGCGAATCTATAACTAGTCGCGGAGAGAAGGTTGGGAAGATTATTGGAGATTATTTTCCAGCTACGGCGGAATTAGCTATATTTGCGATTATAGTTGCTTTAGTTATTGGTATTGGTGTTGGTACAATTTCTGCTTCTCGTCCGGGTACTAAGCTCGATTTGGGAGGTAGATTGTTCGGTACTATTACTTATGCGCTGCCAATGTTTTGGGCAGGAATGATACTACAGTTAATATTTGCAGTTTGGTTGGGTTGGTTTCCTTTGGGAACAAGATTTCCGGCAACTATGCCATCACCTGAAGGTTTTACCGGGTTATATACAATAGATAGTCTTTTAAGCTTTAATTTCGGTCAATTTTTTACCGCTATACAATATCTGATACTGCCTTGTTTTACCTTGGGATTACTACTCAGCGGTATTTTTGAGCGGATTGTGCGGGTTAATTTACAGCAAACTATGCAGTCGGATTATGTGGAAGCAGCAAGAGCAAGAGGAATTCAAGAAAGAAAAATTTTGTTTTCTCACGCTTTGAGAAATGCATTGATTCCGGTGATTACGGTGTTGGGTTTAACTTTTGCTTCGTTGCTTGGTGGAGCAGTATTAACCGAAGTAACATTTTCTTGGCCGGGATTGGCTAATAGATTATTTCAGGGAATTAGCGAAAGGGATTATCCGACGGTGCAGGGAATTATGATATTTTTCGGGATAATTGTTGTTGGTGCGAGTATTTTGATTGATATTTTGAATGCTTATGTCGATCCGAGGATTCGGTATTAGGTAATTGGTAATTGGTAATTGGTAATTGGTAATTGGTAATTGGTAATTGGGAATCTGTATTATTTTTGATTCTATTAAATTAGCAGCCCTCAAATCTAAATAAGAAAAATCAACACCAGCTAATTTAGCTCCCTGCAAGTTAACTCCTTTGAGCGTCGCTTCATAAGTAACATTGCAGTGAAAATCACCAATTTCTGCAATACCCATTTTCCCTTTATCGCCAACATCATCTCTCCACCTCAATTCCGCACCAGTTAAATCGGCGTTACTTAAATTAGCTCCATCTAACTTAGCTGCTGATAATTCTGCTTCTCGTAAATCTGCTCCTGCTAAATTAGCATTGCTCAAATCGGCACCGCTTAAATCGCATTTAGGACATTTTTTAGTTTTGAGTAATCGTTTGAAGTGTCTGGGATTGTAGGTTTTTTTGGCATCGCAATCTTGACAAGCGGATATAAAAATAACGAATATTGCTAGGATTGTTGATTGGATTTTCATTGATTTTATAAAAGCGAGCCACAATAGCAAAAACTATCGGGTTATAAAAATTTCTCTTATTATTCTTCCCAAGTTGTAGCTATGAAATTACAAGTCTTAGTCAGTTTATTCGGATTTACACAGCAATAATGGTAAATATTATGTTCTAAACATGGAGATCCCCCCAACCCCCCTTAAAAAGGGGGGCTTTGCGTAGCTTTTACGACGCTGATTCTTAACCCACGCAGGTGGGTTTTGCTTGTGTAGACGCGAATTCTATTCGCCAGATAAAGTAAAATCTCAACCCAACTCACAAATCGCTTTCAAAACCTGCAACAACTCAATTGCTCGCTGAGATTCTATCAAGTTTAATGATGGCATTAACTGATATATCGGAGGATTTCCCTGTTGAATATAAACAAATTGATATTCCCTGCCGTTGGTAGTCAAACCCCAAACTGCAAATTGATGTTCTAAACATTCATATGCGTAAGTAAGCAGTTGCGGTAAACCTTCAAATACATCAATACCGCTATTTTTAGATTCAATTACCAAAACCCAAAAAGATACTTTCGCTGCGTTTAATTTTGTTTTATTAACAGCTAAAATATCCAGCCTACCCGTAACTTTTGTATCTTCGTCTTCGATAACTATATCGGCAATGTTTTCTTCTAAAGCAATTTTTATAGGAGAGCGATAAAAGCCAGCTAATCGCATTAATGGAAACACAGTTAATGCTTTTACTAATCCTTCTAAAACTTTACTTTCTATGATGTAATTATCAAAATCCGTGCGAATTTGTAATATTTCTTGTTGTTCAAATTCGGTTAAAGGTTTTAGAGATAACAATGATGTGAATGAATCATTATATTGTCTTTGATAGCCAAAAAGACGGTGGATATCTCCTATTGATAAGTTTTTGCTTTGTAGAATTGCCATAGGTTTTATTAAGGATTTACAATCCAAATCCCGTAACTATATTTAATGCGGTGCGAATAGATTCCCAATATTCTTCTTCGAGTACACCAACCTTACCTAAAATACGACGATAATCCACAGAACGAATTTTCCCTACATCAATAAAACGTTCTTTATCTAATCCATTCGCGACAGTTGGTTTAACATTTACTACGTAGGGAGCTTCTTTACTTCCTGGTCGAAAGGGCATAACAATAGTTAATAGCCCATATTGATTCATAATGTCATTTTGAACTATTAAGCAAGGGCGTGTTTTTTGTGCTTCAGCCCCTACTGTTGGATCGAGTTTTACCCAACGAATTTCTCCTCGTCGATAAATTAAATTATTCTGAGGCATTAATCCCATCTCCTACAACAGTATCCCAAGCTGCAATCTCAGCCTGATATTCTGAGTCTTGGGCATCTTCTTGTAGAGCGGTTATCATTTGTGATTCTAAATTACGACGGCGAGATTCTGCTAAAAGTGCATTTATATAGGCGCTACGATTGCCTTTTGACTGGGAATCTACAAATTGCAAAATATCATCTTCTAAAGTAATTGTTACTTTCTGCATTAGTCTTACTCAAATATATGACTAATTTATCTTACCATTATTGCTTTGGATGTTGTCGCGGAGCTAATGGTATTATTATCAGGGCTTTGGTGCGTTAGAACTTGCGTTCGTAACGCACCCTACATTAACCCACGGAGGTGGGTTTTGCCTGTGTAGACGCGGTTTCAACCGCCAGGTATTTCTCCCAATAAAATATTCTTCCCCCAAAAAATAATCACCAAATTAATCAAAATCAAACACCACCTCTTAACCCAAAACCGCTATAACAAGAATAAGAAGCTGTTAATGGGACAAAAGTTAGATGGGATGGACACCATTAAGGGAACGTATTAATGAATTACCTTTGGTTCTTGCTGGGCCAATTTTACGACGCACTGAACCGGATTCTGTAACTGTATGGGTGGCTTTAAAAGCGAGTCGTCATGTCACTTTAACCATATTTGATGAAAATCATAATTTCTTATTTGAAAGTACTAGAACTACTGCAAGAATTGGCATCAATTTACACGTTGTTGCTGTGACTGCTAAGGCTTCATCAAATATACTTATAAATGGTGAAAATTATCTCTACGA
The DNA here is from genome assembly GCA_964395005.1 of uncultured Rivularia sp. Taxonomy (GTDB): domain Bacteria; phylum Cyanobacteriota; class Cyanobacteriia; order Cyanobacteriales; family Nostocaceae; genus Rivularia. Next base: position 5,859 of record CAYMZW010000244.1, on the reverse strand, counting down.
TTTATATTTTGGTAACGGAGAATTACTTCGCAGTCCTGGTATATTAAATACGGCTGGTTCGCTTACAGATATTACTTATTCTCAATATACATTGCCTTCTTTTGCATTACCTCCAAAGGATTTTAAAGATTTACGCATCATTCACGGTTCTTGTCGCAAACCCCACGGTGAAAGCCTAGATGCACTTGCTGCTGTGGATAAAATGATCGAAGAGGCATTACAAATTGAACCAAAAAAACGACCAACACAATTGTTTTTAACTGGCGATCAAATCTACGCTGATGATGTCGCTGATGTATTACTTTTTATGTTGATGGATGCGAGCGAAACGCTTTTAGGATGGTCTGAAAAATTACCGGATGTGGAAAATTTAGCAGAATTAAATCCGGGAAAACGCAATAATTTAGCAACTAAAACTGCGGGTTTAACGGCAAGTATTGGTAAATTAAATAACTTAACGGATATTGCAGAAAGTCATTTATTTACCTTCGGGGAATATTTGGCGATGCATTTATTTGCTTGGAGTGATGTATTGTGGGTTGATGCTGAATTTTTTCCCGATTTTAATGATGTGAATTCGGAAAATTTGGAAGCTAAAAACGATCGAAGAAAAGGTTACGAACAAGAAGTTGAATACATCAAAGAATTTTGGTCTACTCTCAAAAGTGTCAGACGTGCTTTGGCGAATATTCCTACCTATATGATATTCGATGACCATGAAATTACTGATGATTGGTATTTGAATATGGCTTGGTGTTCCCGCATTCTCGATAAACCTTTAGGAAGAAGGATATTGCAAAATGCGATGCTCGCTGGTGCTATTTGTCAGGCTTGGGGTAATACACCCGAACAGTTTGAAAAAGGTACCAACGGTGAAGAATTACTCAAAGCTACTGTGGCTTGGAGTGTTGGTGGTGGTGCGAATCAAATTTTCTCCGAACAAATTGCTCAGCGAGTTGGTTTACCTAGCGTTGCAGATATTCAACAAAATTCGCAAAAATTACCTCATTCTGATGCTGCTTTAACTTGGCATTATATAGTTAATGGCCCCGGTTATGAAGTTATAGTACTTGATACGCGCACTTGGCGAGAATTTCCTGGTAAAGATTTTGATTTTCCCGCACTTATTAGTAAGGAAGGTTTCGACGAACAAATATCAAAACAAGTTCGTAAAGATGATATTGAAGTTAGTTTTATTATTTCTCCTAGCCCTTTTATCGGAGTACCTTATATAGAAAATCTACAAAAAATCGCTAAAGGTATTTACGAGAAAATTGGTAATGCGGCTTGGGGTTTTGATACTGAAGCTTGGGCGTTAAATCAAACGGCTTTTGAAAGAATGATTGCTAGGTTAGCATTAAGAGCATTGCCTAATAATAAAAGTCGTGTAGTATTTTTATCCGGCGATGTTCATTACAGTTTTGGTGCGCGTTTACAATATAGTGCAACACATCCTTTTGAAAGTCCCGAATCTGTTAACAGCGAACTTGTAATTGCTCAACTAACCAGCAGTTCGTTAAAGAATGAAGTCGGGGGAATAGGTGGAAGTCATTCCGCTCACAGACAAGGTTTTATTCCTGTTAAAGTTAATAGCGATTTACCAACAGCAGAAGTATTGGGATGGGAAAATAAGCAAGGAAATGAAGTAAATATTGGTAATGTGCATCTGCTTGTCGAAGATTTATTTCAACTTACTCCTTTGACAATTAAAGGTATTCCCGGAACAATTGATTTAGTTAAACAAAGAAATAGTTTTCGCAAATTAGAAATAACTAAACAACCGGAATGGTGGTATCGAATTGATTTTCTCGCATCCCAAGATGAAGGTTTAGAAAACCCAAAAACACTAAATCAAGAAGCTACTTCTGTAATTGCTCCATTACCAGGAGAAAAGCGTAGAGAAGCTTTAGAAAAATATTTATCAATGGCGAGAAATTATAAAGAATATCTTAGTAAGAAAGGGCACGGTACAGAAATCGTTGGTTTAAATAATCTTGGTGAAATCACTTTTGAATTAATAGATGGTAAAGAAACAATTGTACAAACTTTGTGGTGGCGGTTGGAAAGTTATGAAGATGGCAAAATGTTAGAACCGTTTCCGCTGACTAGGTGTGAAGTATCGTTAGAATTTGATGATGAGCAGCATCCTTTGAGTGATGTAATTAAAGAAGTAGAGATTAGTTAGGAGTGAGGAGTTAGGCAACGGATGTAGTTAGGCAACGGATGCAGTTAGGCAACGGATGCAGTTAGGCAACGGATGTAGTTAGGAGTGAGGAGTTAGGATTTAATAATTGATAACTGTTCACTGTTAATTGATAACTGTTATGGCAAGAGTTAGCTATGGTTTACAAGTTCAGAAACGAGCTTTTCGTTTGCTCAAGTCACTTTTGACTTATGCTAACGATGAGTTTGATGTATGCAAGGAAGCTGTGGTTGATGCAATACGTTGCCATATTCAAGTTCGCTGGTTAACGGAAAAACGGTTGGTTATCAGAACTAAGGTGCGGTTTTTGCAAGAATTAACGGGATTATTTGGTGATGAAACTCCGTTAAAAGCTGAACAAGTTAAGGAAGCGCTTAAACGGTTTACAGATTTTCTTGAAATTCTTGAAGATAATCGTACATCAAAGGGTGGTTCGGAAAATTGGCATTTTACTTTGAATCTTTGGTATTCTCGCTGGGAAACGGAAGCTAATTTAAAAAAATTTGATGAAGAATGGCAGCAAAAGAAGGGAAGACAAGGAGACAAGGAGAAAAGGGGACAAGGTGACAAAGAGAATATTGATTTTCCCCCATCTCCCCATCTCCCCATCTCCCCCTCTTCCCCCTCCCTAAACTGGACAGAAATTTGTCATCAAGCTTTAGAAAGAGATAATCACAGACGATTAACTACGAATCCCCTAACGAGTGCCGATGGTATAACTTTTGCACTTGATGAAGTTTATGTTCCGTTGGGTTTGGTGAAGCGCTCACGCCGTGAAAGACGCGGTGGTGATGTTCATCCGGGAAAAGGTTCGCAGCTATACGAGTCGGAAGATGGTGATGTTAGCGAAACTTTGACTTTAGATAATTTTCTACAGCAGTTAGAATCAAAAGAAAATAATCGTATTGCTATTTTAGGTGAACCTGGTGCTGGTAAAACTACGCTTTTACAAAAAATTGCCGCTTGGATAGCTGATAATACGCAATTTTACCCGATTTGGGTTTCTCTTGCGGATTTACAGGGAAAAAGCTTAGAAGATTATTTGATTGAAGATTGGTTGAAAGCGGCTACCCGTAAACGCAAAATTACGCCAGATATAGAAGATGATTTTTGCGAACAGTTTAACCAAGGAAGGGTATGGTTGCTGCTGGATGCTGTTGATGAAATGGCAATAGAATCAAGTTTGGCTTTAAGTAAAATTGCTGACTATCTCAAAGGTTGGGTAGCAGATGCATCTGTAATTATTACTTGTCGCTTAAATGTTTGGGATGCCGGAAAAAATGCTTTGTCAGATTTCGATACTTACCGCAATCTGAATTTTACTTACGGTAATCCCAATAATTCAGATTTGATGGGAAAGTTTATCAATTGTTGGTTTCAGGAAAATCCACAGTTAGGGGAGAATTTACGAACTGAATTAGAACAACCCGCACGCAGAAGGATTCGCGATGCCGTTAAAAACCCTTTGCGATTGGCTTTAATATGTCGGATTTGGGGATTAAGACGCGGTGGTTTACCCAATACTAAAGCCATGCTCTACGAAAAATTTGTAGAAGCAATTTACGAATGGAAGCAAGATAAATTTCCTACCACATCAACCCAGAGAAGCCAGTTAAATCAAGCATTAGGAAAACTGGCATTAATGGCGATCGCCAACGAAAAAACCAAGTTTCGTCTCAGACATCGTTTTGTATGCGAAGTATTAGGGGCACCCGACGAAGGCTTGTTTCAATTAGCACTTCAACTCGGCTGGCTCAATCAAGTCGGAATATCAGAAACCAAAGGTGAAAAAGTTTACGCTTTCTACCATCCCACCTTCCAAGAATATTTCGCAGCATTAGCAATTAATGATTGGAAATTCTTTTTTAATTTGGGCATTGGGCATCGGGCATCGGGCATCGGGCATCGGGCATTGGATTTCTCTCCCCTTGTCTCCTTGTCTCCCCATCCCCCCCTCTCCCTATCCCCCTCTCTTCCCATCTTCGAGTATCAATGGAAAGAAGTAATCCTACTATGGTTTGGTAGAGATGATATACCGCAATCAAGTAAAGAGGAATTTATCAAACATTTAATTCAATTTGAAGACGGTTGCGGTGGATTTTATAGTTACCAAGCTTATTTTTTAGCAGCGGAAGGAATCGCCGAATTTGCAGATTGCTCTTTATGCGAACTAATTTTAAAACAGTTAATTAAATGGCGCTTTGGTTATTTTAATTCCACACAAAAAACATGGTGGAGATATCCTTCCCCAATTGCGGAAGGTGCGCGGGTTAGCTTATTAAAAACCGATCGCAATTGTGCTATTACTGCTTTAGAAGAATTTATTGCATCGAGTCAAAGCGATTTTGATACCTGGAATGCTGCTTACAGTTTAGGAAATTTTTTCGATCCTGGTAATAAATTAGCAATTTCGACTTTAGAACAAATTATTACATCTTTTTACCATGAAAACTTTCGTTTACAAGCAGCAGATAGTTTAGGTAAAGTTGAGCCGGGAAATTCTATCGCCATAACAGAGTTAATTAAAATAATTAAGTCAACTAAAAAAGAATCCATTCGCAGAAAAGCAGCTTTTAGTTTGGGTAAATGCCAACCAGAAAATAAAATTGCTATTTCAACTTTAGAAAAAATCATAACTTCATCAATAAATAAACAGCAAAAGCAATATGCAGCAGAAAACTTATTAACTCTTGCTCCAGAAAATAAACTTGCTCTTGCCGTAATTGCCACGAAAAATAACACGAATAAAAACGATAAACCAACGCGGCGAAAATCAAGGAATAATTCTAGAAATAAATCTAGAAATAATCAGAAAGCAATTGCGGCTTTAATTGAAGGAATTGCAACTGCAAAAAACGACGATAGTAAAAGACGTAGAGCTTCTAGTTTAGCGAAATTACAACCACACAATCAACTTGCTTTTAATACTTTAATAGATTTACTTAAGTCAGCAAAAGATTCTGACAGAAAAAATGCCGCAGAAGATTTAAAAAAGATTATTGATAACGAGCAGATGGCTAAGCTAATTGGTTCTTTGAAAGATTGTTTTTATGAAGAAGTTAACGAAATCAATTTGGAAGAATCTAAACACTGTTATAAACTGCTGTGGTATTGTGCCGAGAAAATGAATTATAGAGATTTTTATCGAGCTTGGAATGGGGAAGGGTGAAAATTTAATCTAATTGTTCGTAGTTGCGCTGTACTAGCTTCCTATAAGAGGCGCTAAAGCGCAACTACGAACGAACCTTTTAAAAAGCCTGCACCCACTCTTTTACAAAATACTCAGTCCAAATCCCATTTTTCCAATAAGGATCATTTTCTACTAACTTACGCACCGTTTCTTCATCTTCGGCTTCGTAAATTCCAAAAACTTTTGTATTATCCTTTGTAGGACCTAAAGTAACTAAAACACCATCTTCTTTCTGCTTTTTCAATCCATCCAAATGCTCTTGACGAAATGGCGCTCTTTTTTCTAAAACGTTTTCGCAGTAGCTGCCCCACATTATGTATTTAGTCATGATTCAATTATCAATTATCAATGAACAATTAAGGGAGTAGGGAGTAGGGAGTAGGGAGTAGGGAGGAGAAGGGGAAGAATTAATAACTCCTAACTCCATCCGTTGCCTAACTCCTAACTCCATCCGTTGCCTAACTCC
>CAYMZW010000243.1:0-10340 GCA_964395005.1 uncultured Rivularia sp. | reverse complement strand
CACTGTTCACTGTTCACTGTTCACTGTTCACTGTTCACTGTTCACTGTTCACTGACTAAACAGCAGTACCTGTAGTAGGTTTAGCTGGTTTCAATTCACCGCCCATTTTTGCTCTATAAAGCTCTACCAAACGCTGTTCGTGAGCTATTAAATCTTTTTGAATTTGGGTGAAAATTTCAGTTGTTACTGGATCGGTAAATGCAGCCATCATACTACCAACATCGTTAATTGCTGTTTGCAAATCCCCTAAAGCGCAACGAATTTGATAAATATCATCGCTACCCTTGATGGCATTTTTTACTTTGGCGTAACCTTCAGCAATCTTTGTTTTCAAAGATGGTTTTTCACCAAATTGATCCAAACGCGCTTCTAATTTTTGGATGTGAACTTCTTTACTTGCAATCATCTCTTGAAATAGAGATTTTAAAGCTGCATCGGATGCTTTGTCACTGTAATTTTGTAAAGCTTCGCGAGAATAACGCTCTCCAGCCAAAACGGTATTTAAACCATTGACAATATCGCTTTTATGAGATCCACCCCAAGCATCTGCGATTTTCCACCATTGTGCATTTGGATCGTCTTCGGTGGGTAAATCAACTTCTTTGCCACCGTAGCCCAAACGGCTTAAAATAGCGGTACAAAAAATTGGTAAATCTCCTGGTTGACGAGAGGTAATTAAATTTCCATCTACCACCAAAGGTTTATCTTCATAATTAGCGCCAGCGTTAATCATATCTTTGCCAATAGCGCTGAAACCAGTAGCTGTTTTACCTTTGAGTAAATCACCTTCAATCAATAATTGTGGCCCGTGACATACCGCCGCGATGATTTTACCTTGACTCATCGCTTCTTGTACGAAGCGCACGGTGTTGGGATTGCGACGCATTTTATCGGGAGCCATTCCTCCGGGGATTATCACTGCATCGAAATCGCTTGCCATAGCTTCGGTGGTAGTACCATCAGCTTCCTGCGAAACTTTGCCTTTTTTACCTTTATAAGCTTGATTCATTTGAGAACCCAAAACCGATACTTCCATATCTGCTTGCTTAAAGGCTTGATAAGGAACTTGAAATTCTGAATCTTCTACACCGTTTTCAATCAGAATTGCAACTTTCTTTTTTGTAGATTTACTATTAGTAGATACCATGTTTTTCCTTTGTATAATTCAACTTTCAATCAAAAACTATTCCAATATATTCTTCAAATTATGCAGTTGTTTTGCTTTCAGTTAAGCTAGGGAAAACATCAGCGTAATCATCAGAAAAATTATGTTTAAAGCTAGTGAATTCACCAGGAGACACCGCATTTTGCAATACTGTAAAAACAGCGCGGATATGCATTACTGCATCGTTGGGTTCTACACCTGCTTTTTTACTAACGCGCTCGATAAATTCTTTAACTTTAAAATGTTGACCGTTTTCACCTTCACGCCCGCGCAAATGTTGAGCAATTTCTTCTGGTAATTGTGCGGCTAAATCCTTCGCTTCATCGCCAACAATTCGCTCTTTAACAACTTCTAATGTTGCTTTAATTGCAGCTTCTGCTCGATCGCGAGAATCAATTTGAGCAACGCTTTGAACGTGTTTGATAAATTCGTCATATTTCATGAGCATTATCTCCTATTTTTTAATTTTTCAGCTTAATTTACAACCTCTATAGGGTTTTTGTTTTAAAGGCTTGCTATTTATCAATTATCACTTAACAATTATCAATTACCAATTATCAATTACCAATTACCAATTTCTAAAATAAAAAACTATGAATCAATAATCAAGGCTATTTTTGGAAATAACGAGTAAATATTGACTCATAGCTATGGATAATTCTGTGAGGTTGCTTTTATGTGGATTATTATTTACAACGATATGCGTCGATTATCTAATACACTTCGTTCGTAAGGGAGATATTCTTTTACAACTTTAGTTATAGTTCTTTTGGAAGAGAAATATTTTAAAATATTGAGCTATTGTGATAAAGCACTATTATTAAAAGTAAAATGAGCGAACAAGAAAAGAAAAAGGAGCAAAATATCAATAACGAAGCTGAAGTTAGCGATTTACCTCAAGAAATAACTGAGTCATACGGAACCGGAGTTCATCAACAACCGGGAATTAATGCTGGTGGAAGAGTAATAGAAGAAAAAATCGGTCAATATAATGCAACTAGCCCGGAATTAACTGGCGGTGATGTTGATGCATATTGGCAAGGTGCAAACGCTGTTGGTGATGAAGCTGTTGGTGGTACCGTTGCAACTCCCGATAAAAATGTGACGGATGAATTAGGAAAAGCAGTTGGTTTGGAAATGGATGATAAACAACCCCTGCAAACAAACGATATTTTAGATAGACGGGATGATGAGCGCTGGGAATTAGATCCTAAATCTTCTGAAGATTATCAAAATCATCCGAAATAGTTGAGGGAACAGGGAATAGGGTTGGGGGGAACAGGGAACAGAAATTTGACTCGTTCCCAGCCTCCGGGCTGGGAACGCATAGCGCAGAGGCTCTGCCTCTTGTTAATCTCCTGAAGGCAGAGCCTTCAACTATTAGTTCCCAGCCAGAGGCTAGGAACCAGGGAAAACCTTACATCAAAATTTAGAAACTCGGTTTTTCCAAAAAATCGGGTTTCTTGTTGTTTGTGGTAAGGGAAGACAGCCTTTACTACGAAAAAATAAAAAAATTCATCTCAAACAATTGCACTTTTTGAAATCCTCGCTCGGTTGAAATTATTTCTTTGATAAATCTCCTTTGCGACATCAATACATCTGTCTTCAGTAGGGTTAAATACTCAAGGCTGCTTTGATACGGTTGGAACTAATAGATAAAAAACATTATTGCAATCAAAGTAAATTATGGAAGCTACACAAACCAACGATCCTAAAGTACGCGAAATAGTTCAATCAATTCAAAAGTTAGGTGTAGATGAGCAGCTAGCTTTGTTTTATTTCATCTACAAAGAAATGGGTGATTCTATTACACCTGCTGCACCTGGAGCTAGTACCGTTTCTCCAGCAATTGCGGATGGTTTATTCAATCAAGTTAAAGAATTATCTCACGAAGAACAATTACAGCTACAACGCGATTTAATAAACAAAGCCGATACCTTACATAGCCGCGAATACGGTTCAATGAGCGATACAACTAAGCTACTATTTTGGTATCGTTTAGCTCAAGGTATGGATGCCAATACTATTATCCCCATGCCCGCTGGCTACGAAATGTCTTCTCAATCTAAAGAAATAATGGATAAAATCAAGCCTTTAGATTTCGGCGTACAAATGAGTCTTTTCCGCGATTATGTAGCGCCAATGGGAGCAGATCCCAAACCTGGCGCTGGAGTTTAATAATTTTGAAGGGTAACTGATTTATTAACCGCTATCAGAACTGGTTCCTAGTCTCTGGCTGGGTACCGACACAATGTAGAGACGCGATATATCGCGTCTCTACAAGGTTTATGGGTGACGCATATCTAATTCCCGGAGATGTGTAATGGGCTATGCGTTCCCTGCCAGGAGTCTGGAAACGAATCAAACCTCACCTCCAACCCCTCTCCTTAACAAGGAGAGGGGAGATAAAGCACAGCTTTATCGGGGGTGAGGTTACGAATGTATCGGAACCAACCGAAAACCGCTCTACTTATACTATCAACCTTAGTGTAATTTGATGCACTCTGTATTCTTAATAAAAAACTTAATTAAAATTATTCCTTTGGACTGTTTTGTATTGATAAAGTAATTTAATATACATTTTTCCTTTTTAATTGACTTTCTATATACACTAAATCTATAAATTATCAGTTATAAATAAGACATGGGGGCTTTACTAATACTGAGTTCTGCCAATGACAACATTGATAGGATTCGGCTGGTAAAAGTACATGGGTAAACTTGCATTTACGTAAAACCACAGTTAAAGTTACGATGAATGTGAGATAGTTTACACTTAACCCCGGAAGTCAGATGCTAATGTAATTGTAGGTCGCTTACAGAAAGGTTGAGCTTCTAAAGACAAGGGGAGGATATGGAATCCTACTTGATTGTTACTGAAGTGTTTTTTCTACCTAAGTAAGTGTCTGATTAGTGAGATGTAAACGATTGAAACCTGTATCTACAAGTTAGTGTGTTATTTTTGCATGGCTAATTTTCTCCACAACATCCAACATTAAACGGATGTAGCACAATCAGGTTTGATTTTTTGAGAGATAAACAGGCTAGAAGTTCTGTCTGTTCGGAAGTGCATTTTGATAGAAGCATCCATCCTATGGGCTTCTCTTTGATCAGATATCTGTATGTAATGTAAGCGAGAACAACCAAAGCGTTCTATAACGAGGTTGTTGGGGTTGCTTACGATTATTTGCAGAAGAAAGAATTATTTGCGTACACAAATGTAGAAGAATAGCTATGCACTTTTTTGCTCGACTTTTAGCAGTTGAGTAAGAAGTAGCTTGAGAACTATTCGCACTGTTTCTTACAACTATTATCTAGGAGTACAAATGGCTTCAGTTTTCATTAACGAGTTTAATTCCAATAGCGGTGGTGCTGCTGGCGAATTTATTGAAATCGCAGGTCTTGCTGGAACTGACTTAACAGATTGGAATATTGTTCTTTACAGACCTACTGGTAACAGTACTGACGGTACTGCTTATCAAACCATAGCTTTAAGCGGCATTATTGATAATGAAGATGGCACAGGCTTTGGAGCTATTGCATTTGACTCTCCAGCAGATATAGAAGATGGTAACGGTGGTATTGCCTTACTAGACGCTAACGATAATTTAGTGCAGTTCCTTACCTACGGCGGAAGTTTAAATCCAGTTGATGGTCCTGCTCAAGGAAAGACCAGAAATAATAATACTACTGATCTTACTTTTACCCAAGATGGAACTCTAGATGATGGTTCTGTAGAATTACGTGGTGATGATGGTAACGAAGCTAACGACTTTACCTACGTAGATGTACCAGGAAGTAATTCTAAGAATGATATCAACACTGGTCAGACTTTCAACGCTAAGCCAGTTGCAGTTGATGATACTTTCAATGTAGATGCTGGTACAGTTACTTCCCTCGACGTTCTAGATAATGACACCGACGTAGAGAATGATAAGCCGTTTAGTATCACTGCATTACGTCAGCCTTCTAATGGTACAGTAACTCTGAATTCAGTAACTGGTGAAATAGAGTATGAGCCTAATTCTGGTTTTACAGGTACTGATACATTTAGATACAAAACTCGTGATGCTGAAGGAAATGTCTCTGATGAATTTGCTGAAGTAACCGTTACTGTCGCTGCTGGTGCAAATGACGATACTCTTATAGGTAGTAACGATCCTACTGCTCCCGATACTATAGACGGTGGAGCCGGTAACGACGATATTAGAGGTAGAAACGGTAACGACTCTCTCCTCGGTGGAGCCGGTAACGACACCATTGACGGTGGAAACGGTGACGACACCATTGACGGTGGAACCGGTAACGACACCATTGACGGTGGAAACAATAACGACAGCATTGACGGTGGAACCGGTAACGACAGCATTGACGGTGGAAACAATAACGACAGCGTTGACGGTGGAAGAGGCAACGACATCATCAACGGTGAAGATGGCAACGACACCCTCAACGGTGGAAGAGGTAGCGACGAAATTAACGGTGGAGATGATGACGACTCTCTCCTTGGTGGAAATGGTGACGACACCCTTAACGGTAATGAAGGCGAAGACGAGCTTTTAGGTGGAAACGGTAACGACGTTCTAAACGGAAATCAAGGTAACGACGAAATTAACGGTGGAAACGGTGACGACACCTTTATCGGTAGCTTTGGTACCGACAGCATTGACGGTGGAGATGGTGTAGACACTGCTGACTACAATGCTTTAGGTGGCTTTGCAACGTCACGTGTAGTCGTAAACTTGGAGGCTGGTACAGCTACTATTGGTGGTCAAACAGATACCCTCACCGATGTTGAAAACGTTATCGGAACCGATCTTGTTGACCTTTTCATAGGAAATGACCAAGATAACGTCTTTGATGGCGGAACTAACACTGATACTGGAGTAAGCTTACCGGGTGTTGAGAGAACAGTAGGGGGCGACATAGTCAAGTATGACGGCAACCTAGCTGACTTCACCATTACAGGTTCAATTAGTGAATTTACTGTTTTTAGTGCTGCAACCGGTACCGACACCTTGAGAAACATCGAGGGACTTCAGTTTAACGATGGCTTGGTAGTGGTAAGTGATTTTCTTAACCCAGCACCTGTTGCTCAAGACGACAACTTCGTAATAAATGAAGGCGAGACTATAGATGATAGCCTATTCTTTGACAACGGTAACGGTCGAGATACCGATATCGATGAAGATGGCAACAATGAAAACTTTAGAGTTTCTAGAGTTAACGGTAATTTTAATGTAAACGGTCAGCCTCAAATAGGTAGAGCAATTACCCTTGATTCAGGTGCGTCATTAACAGTTGCTCGTAACGGTGACTTCATCTACGACCCCGCTCAGGGACAAACAGGTACAGATAGCTTTACCTACACCATAGAAGATGAAGCAGGTGGTACTGATACCGCTACAGTTAACATTACTATCGGTGATGTTGTTACGCCTCCTCCTGTTGATGACGGCTTACTTAATGTTTCCATCAAGGGAGCAAACTTAGGTAAAGAAGTTACATCTTATGGTGGTGCTGCTCAAAACCCAAATATCACTGCAACTGTTGCTGGAAACAACAACGAAGAATTACAGCTACAAGGTAATGGGTTTAGAAAGATAGATATCGGTGGATACCAAATTACCGATAATACTCGTCTGAGCTTTGGCTTTAAGACTCAAGATCAAGGTGAAGTCCAAGGTATCGGCTTCGACAACAACGACAGACTCAGGAAGAGTGAAGGTGATGATGACAACTTCTTCCAAGTTGCTGGTACCGATAATTTTGGTACCACAGATGTAAGTCAGTTTATTGTTGGTAACTCCGACGGATTCACCGAGTATGTAATTCCAGTTGCTGAAGCTGGTTTATCTGGTAGCTTTGATTTCTTGACTTTTCTTAACGACGATGACGCAGATGCTTCTGCTCAATCTCAATTCAACAATGTACACTTGTTTGAAGTTGCTCCTCCTACCGACGAACCTCTTGAGATTACCTTCGGAAATAACATTGAATCCTACGGTGGTTCTCGTCAATCAGCTTCCGACTTCAGCGCAACTGTTACCGAAAGCGGTAAAGGATTGAAGTTAGACGGTAACGGTTGGAGAAAGATTGATATCACTGGAATTGACCTCGATAGTTATTCTACCTTGACCTTTGATTTCAAAAACAACGGTGAGGGTGAAGTTATTGGTCTTGGTTTCGACAATAACGACAACATCAGTCGTGCTGATGATGGTGATAACTTCGTCCAAATTACTGGTACTCAAGAATGGGGTAATGAGAGCTTAACAATGGGTTCTTCAACTAACTTCGATAGTTACACCATCAGTCTTGATGCTTTAATCGGCTCCAGTAGAGACTTTAACTTCCTCACCTTCGGTAATGATGATGATGCTAACACAGGTGCTGTAAGTGAATTCCGCAACGTCACATTTTCATAGTCGAATGTAGGTTGTAATCAACTCTTCTACTTCCAAACCGAGTTTTTGATAAGGGGAGGGAGTAGGGAGTAGGAAGTAGGGAGTAGGGAGTAGGGAGTAGGAACAAATATTTGATTTTCCAATTCTCAAATGCTCTCCCTTTTTCCTCAACTGTTGGGAGACGTAGCATTGCTACGTCTCTACAAGAATAATTCGATTTTAGAGACGAGGTGGAATTAATTTCCCCTCGTTTTTTGTTTTGAGGAGTTACGCTTTATTCAAAGCCTTCCTAAAAAAGGGGAGCCACTCCGTTGCGGTGAGATTGGTGGTTTGTTCTATTTATGAGGGGTAAATTGGTTCGTAGTAAGCGATTTATCGCTCTCGGATTTAGGACTAAAGTCCCAACTACGAACCCATCAAAATTATTGAAACGCACTAATATGACCACATTTCAACCCAACCTACCTTCTTTTGCTTTCAGGAGATTAACGAGAGGCAGAGCCTCTGGGCTATGCATTCCCAGCCCGGAGGCTGGGAACGAGTCAACGGCTGGGAACGAGTCAAAACACGAAAGCCCCCCTTAAGAAGGGGGGTTGGGGGGATCTCAAAGTTGCGAATGCCTACTTTTTGGTTACTGCTGCGTAAGCTTTACAATTAATAAGAAACATGACTAATAATTTCTATGAGTTTGATTTTAACCAACGATGACGGTATTGATGCTCCAGGTATTCAAGCTCTACTAAAAGCTGTAGAAAAATCTCAAATTTCGTCTCAATTTTCATCTAAAATTATTATCGCCGCTCCTCAAGGACATTTATCGGGTTGCGGGCATCAAGTTACTACCTCGACTCCTTTAACATTACAGCGTCGCTCCGATAATGCCTACGCGATCGCAGGTACTCCCGCAGATTGCGTTCGTCTTTCAATTTCTCATATTTGTCCCGAAATGAAATGGGTACTTTCCGGAATTAATGCTGGGGGAAATATGGGAGTTGATTCTTATATTTCCGGTACTGTTGCTGCGGTAAGAGAAGCTGCAATGCACGGTATTCAAGGAATCGCAATTTCTCAATACAAGAAAAAAGGTTGGGATTTTAACTGGGATAATTCAACAAAATGGACGGCTAAACTTCTAGCTGATTTATTTAATCGTCCGTTACCACCAGGAAATTTTTGGAATGTTAATTTACCGCATCTTCCACCAGAAGCAGCGGAACCCGAAGTAGTTTTTTGTCGTCCTTGTAACAAACCCCTGCCGGTAAATTATCGTACCGAAGGCGATAAATTTTATTACGTAGGCGAATATGCTAGCCGCGAAAAAACTCCCGGTAGCGATGTTGATATATGCTTTTCAGGAAAAATAGCCGTCACTCAGTTAACAGTTAACAGTTAACAGTGAACAGTTAACAGTTAACAGTTAACAGTGAACAGTGAACAGTGAACAGTGAACAGTGAACAGTGAACAGTTGACAGTGAACAGTGAATAGTTATCACTAGTTAGAAGACGGATTCTCAATTATTGGTTTAAAAGTATTGTGCGAAAATATTTAGTGATATAGCGTTCCTCTAAACCACTATCTGACAAAGGATAATAGGTTTTCAACAAGGCACAATTACATAGTTGTTTATTAATAATTGTTCACTGCTCACTGCTCACTGCTCACTGATAACTGACTACTCTTCATCGTCTGCTTCTAAAACTATCATTAAACGGTTGAGGGTTTGCGTTAATTGAGTAAGTCTTTGCATGGAATCGTCTTGCCCTTGTGCTAGAGTTTGTACGGCATCGCACAGTGCCAAGATTTGATAACCCTGCTGCTGTACCTGTTTTCCCTGCTCTTCTACCTGTACGCTTAAATTATCGACTCTATCGGAAAGACGCTCTATTGTTTCGGTGGTAGCGAGTACGGCTTCGCCAATTTGCTCGACTATTGACTCTAAACGTCCTACTTTTACTTTGTCTGTTCCAGTTACAACCATTTTTAGCACCTTAATTTTGAGATAGCACCACTGTGGAATTGTCGTTCATCCCTAACCACAATGTAAATTTTTAGTATTGGCTTTGTAGTACCTATGTAAGTACACTTAAAAAGGGATGCTATTAATCATGTTTCCCAAAACATTGAATGAAATGCACATAAAGGGAGTTGACAAAAAATATTTTATTTCCTTTTATGAGCGGTTATTGTATTTAATACTCATCCAAATAGCTCGACTATAGATTTTTGTGGAATTGTATCACCTCTTACCCGTAAACTTTCTTTTGAGTGCATTGATATTATTTTTCTGTAGATTATAAGCCTTACCATACAACCAAAGTATTCGCCAAATCAATATTGTAACTACTAAGTTTTGCTTGATACCTAAGACAGGTTCTATATATCAAACCTCGATCGAGGCTTAGGCATTAAGTAGGTAGCAAATTTTTACATCACGGGTTATTAACTCGCCAATATGATTTTTACGCATCTATCTTAAGAGATAATATTTATACTTTATGAAAAGTTTATAAATAATTATTATTCTGGAACAATAAATGAAGATTCATCAAAAATACTGGGGCAGACTATTATTTCAATAAAGCTAAGTCTATATTCGAGGTATTATTACGTAGGAATACGTTTCTTGCTCAAAACTAGTTTGGTTGTGTTCCAATTACCGATGATAAGTATTGTTAAATGTGCAGGTTCTAATACTTGGGTTTCACCAATAGCCCCTCATCCTTCAGTAAGTTCTAGATTCAAGCGTTTTCTAGATATTTTAGGAAG
>CAYMZW010000242.1:7758-10389 GCA_964395005.1 uncultured Rivularia sp. | reverse complement strand
AATATTGTATTACTTCTTATCACTGTTCCCTATTCCCCATTCCCTATTCCCTTTATTAAATCATTATTTTCTCTTCAGCCGGAATTGCTAAAGCTAATAGCAAAATGGGAAATTCTACCCAAGCGTGGATTGCCGCTGCGATTGAATATAGTTTACGAGCATCGGTAAAGGATTGAGCAAAGTAAATAAATATCAACGTACTTAAAAATATTACTACTTTTTCAAATATACTTCGACGATTCCACACCGAAAAATTACTTTCAAAATTATTATTTTTGTTTATTTCCCAATTGGATAACACACCCAAAACAACAGCGTAGTGCATACATTGTAAAAACACTGCCGCCGAAAATGCATTTTGAGCTATTACCCTTCCATGTAACTCTTTTGGTACAAATGCACTTAAATGAAATTGTAGGTTTCCAGCTTGGAGAATATTCGCTGATGGTGCGACTAAATTTAAGGAAGATAAGAAATTATAAGGATATCCAGAAATAATTATAGATGGAATTAGCGCAAATACTAAAAAACACAGAATTAAAGCAAATTTTCGCTCTCTACCTCGCAATCTTTCCGCAATGAAACCTATGGGAGTAATATTGTGTAAAACAGCGAGAAGCAACATTATTAAGGTGGGTATCCAAAGCACTCCAGCGAAAAGAATAGTACAAACTAAAATTCCCAAAGTTGCCAATTTCCAATCTTTAGCTTTTAAAATTGGCATAACCACCGCAACTAAACCAATTACACAAATTAATTCTAATGGTACGCCGATTCGACTATCAAGCATACCGAAAATTTGCATAATTCTAATATTTACTATAGCTAAAAGCAGTATTACTATTTTCTTGCGTAAATCAACATCTAAACGCTGATTAAAACGACAATCTACATAGCGTAACTCAGTTAAAACATGAGCAAGTCCAAAACTTGCTAATGTTAAAGTATAAGTTGCTAAAGGAAAAGCTACCGACATAAAAGCAGCAGTTAGTATTAATACAATGGCTGTAATAATTTTTATCATTTAGCTTTGTTAGATTTATTTGATTTCTTCCAGTAAGCAGCCCCACCAATCAAAGATATCCCAAGAATCGGAACATACCAAAGGAAAGCTGTGTCTTGTTTTGAAGGTAATGGAATCTTATCTGCATCTATAACAGCTTTAGTTTCTGATTTATTATTTTTATAAAAATAGGTAATTGAGCTATTCTTCAAGCTTAAATATCTATCATTAATATCTGTGATTTCATAACCTTGAGCAACTCTATCTATTTGATAAACTTGCTTCATTGTTCTAAAAGGGGAAATTTTTCTTCTAGCAGAAATTAGTTGACCTTTTTTGCTATCCAAGTCTTTTAGTCGCTCAAAATTTCCAACAATATCTTCCTTCAAATCAACATCAGACTTCTTCAATGCATAAATTTCACCATAAACACGATAGCCTCCTAAGTCATGACATTTACCAGACTTTAAAAACCTATTTCTAGGTGTCATTCTGGGGCCATCTGATTTCTCAACCAGCATGAACAAATAATCTGGATATTTATCAATATTAGTAATTTTGAAACAATAACTTACACGGGTACTATCCACAGTTATACTATCTGCTCGTGCTAAAGATGGTTCAAATAAAGTAAATAAAATTCCTAAAGGGATTATCGAGATTAAACTCTGCTTGCAAAATATTCTCACGTTATTAAATTGGAAAAAACTACGTGTTATTTATAACTCAAAAATTTTGAAATTGCATACCTACTCATTTATGCAAAATATTATTATTTATCTTTCTTCATATTTGTAGATTTTCTCCAATACACAACCCCAGTAATTAATGAAATTCCCAAAATCGGCGCGAGCAAAATCAGGGTTTTATTGTTTTTTAAAGATTCTATATATTCTTCTTCTGGTGGTAAAACATCTGCTTTTACTAAAGATGGTTTCAGCAAAGACAGTACTATTACTAATCTAAATATCGATATTAAACTCTGTTTGCAAAATATTTTCACGGCATCTAATTTGGAAACTACGAAATATTTATAACTTAAAATCAATCAAATTGCTTCTATTTATTTAAACGCTAGAAACCCAGTTTTTCCAAAAAACCGGGTTTCTAAATACTTCCCATTGTATTTTTTTGTGCTACATTTGTAGTGAACTAGTAGTAAAGCTTCGCTGTAGTTAGGGTTCCGTATACCCAACTGGTGCGCCAAGCAATGCTTTGAGCGTATACCGCGAACAACTTGAAACTATTTCAACAGCTTAAGAAGGCTAAGTGGTAAAGCAATAGACACTTAATCTATCATTCGTAGGTTCAATTCCTACATTAAGCCCCCGGAAGTTAGCTCATCGGTAGAGCAATAGACTCATAATCTATTGGTAGCAGGTATCTCCCTCCGGGAGACGCTTCGCTAACGATCCCTGTACTTTCAACCAACACCCTACCCTGTCACGGTAGACAAAACAATCCGCAAATAACGCTCCTAAGCTCCTTGCCCAAAACAAGGTTCCCGATGTTCGAGATATCGAAACAGGGGAGCGTAATTTCAACAAATGCCTTGAAAAATGCAAGCTCCGCAATGCAAGTGCCTGCAACCGTTCGTTACTTAGTAACATTCGGGAGCTATGGTGAAG
>CAYMZW010000242.1:0-7658 GCA_964395005.1 uncultured Rivularia sp. | reverse complement strand
ATGCAAGTGCCTGCAACCGTTCGTTACTTAGTAACATTCGGGAGCTATGGTGAAGTAGCCAGAGCGATGGTATGTTTCTTTAACTTGAGTATCAGCTTCGATTACTGAATTCAGTTTTTCTCAGGAAATTCTGGAAAGGTGAAGCGAACCTTATATTTGAGAATTGTTTGATAATTTGAGATTACCTCCAGGTAGTCTGACATTGGAAAACGGTTTTCTTAATCCAGTTACTGAGAAGCTTTTGCCCGCGACGGAATCATATCGGCATTTGCTGTTGCGGAGTTTTGATTTTCAATGTAGTATGTGTATTACAGCAAAAGAATGGTGGATAATCCGGCGGTTGAAACCGCTGCTACACAAACAAAGAATGGTGGATAATCCGGCGGTTGAAACCGCTGCTACACAAACAAAACCTGCCTCCGCAGGTTATGAATATTCAAATAATTAGAACTAATTACCTATTACCTATTACCTATTACCTATTTAACTATAAATGTTTCTATCAAGATTTTTCTCCTGGTTGCGACTACCTAAATTACCTTTATCTAAATTATCTATAAAAATACCTATGTGGAAAACTTTCTATATTAAGCCTGGTGAAATTGGAATTTTGTATAACCGCAGCGATTTTAATAAAATTCTAACTTCTGGAACCTATACTTATTTTGGTAGATATTGGCGGGTTGAAACCTTCAATTTAAAGTATCCGGAAGCCAATATCGAAAACTTAGAATTATTATTAAGAGATAATGCTGCCGAACTAGAAGAACATCTATTAGTAGTACGTACCGACTTTAATCAAGCTGCTTTGGTAAGAATTGGACAAAGGTGGATTACAGTTTTACCCAACCAATTACGAGCATTTTGGCGCGGTTTTATTGAAATAGAATCGCATATTTTTAATTTAGAAGAAAGTTTAGAATTACCCAGCGAATTTGTACGGCAACTACGTGGATTTAATTTTAGCGGAATCAAGAAAATCTTAGTTAAAGAATTTGAAATCGGTTTACTATACGTACAAAATAACTTTTTGCGTCCTTTGGAACCTGGGGAATATGCTTTTTGGGCTATAGATAAAGAAATTACATTTTATGCAATGAATCGTCTGGTGCATAATCCGCAATTTCCCCTCGAAGAAGTCTTAATTGAGAGACATCCGGAATTTGTTGCAGCTTATTGTGAGACTGTACAAACCATTGCTCAACAGGTGGCAATTGTCAGGTATCAAAGAAAGGCGATCGCTATATTACCTCCAACTAGCCGCAAATTATTTTGGCAGGGTGTCGATGTAGAGATTATCGATATTAACAACGATGCAAAATTATCACCTGTCATGGTAGCTGAATTAGTTTCGGGTTTACCAGAAACCGTAAACTTGAGTCGTAGCTGCTTGCACGTATGCCAGGTACCCGCTCAACACATCGGTTTGCTATACGTAAACCAGGAATTTCAAACACAACTAGAATCAGGAATTCATGCCTGGTGGATATTTGGAAGAACTTTCCGTAGCGAAACCATTGACTTACGTTTACAAAATATGGAGGTTTCCGGACAAGATATTTTATCCAAAGATAAAGTACCTCTGCGTTTGAACTTAACCGCTGGTTTCAGCATTCAGGATGGATTGAGAGCAAAAAATAGATTGTCAGATTTCATAGGTTATCTGTACAAAGAATTGCAATTTGCTTTACGTGCTGCCGTAGGTGAAAAAGCCTTAGATCAAATATTAGAAGATAAAGGAGCCATCGATATCAGCATTGCCGAATACATTCGTCCAAAAGCAGCAGAATATGGAATAGAAATTGATTCTGTAGGAGTCAAAGACATTATTCTTCCCGGAGAAATCAAGACTATTTTAAGCAAAGTTGTAGAAGCAGAAAAATCAGCCCAAGCCAATGTAGTACGACGGAGAGAAGAAACCGCTGCAACTCGAAGTATGTTGAATACAGCAAGAGTAATGGAGGATAACCCCGTTGCATTGAGATTGAAAGAATTAGAAGTATTAGAAAGAATTTCCGAAAAAATCGAGAAAATTCAAGTTAACGGTAGCTTAGATAGTATTTTGACAGAATTAATTCAAATTAATCCGAGTTAGTTGATAGTTGTTAGTTGTTAGTTGTTAGTTGTTAGTTGTTAGTTGATAATTGTTAGTTGATAATTGTTATTAATCAGTAACAACGTAATCAGTGAAATCAGCGAAATCCATTTAATCAGTGATAATTCATTATGTAAACAATTGGTGCGTTACGGCTGCGGTAAATGGTAATTTTTCAAGATAAATTACTCGTGCCGTAACACACCCTACAAAGAATTTAATATCTTTAACCTTTAACCTTTAAACTTTGACCTCATATTATGTCAATATAAAAGTCAGCCAAATAAAAGAAGCGTAATATCCAATGTCTGACTTACCAGAATTTATTAAACATCTTTATGAAAAATACCGCGTTTTAGATTCAGGCTCTTTAGCTAGCTACATTCCCGAATTAACCAAAGCGAATCCAGATTGGTTTGCAATTTCTATTGTGACTAAAGAAGGGAAAATTTTTCAGGTTGGAGATATTCAAGAACATTTCACAATTCAATCTATATCCAAGGTTTTTGTTTATGGCATGGCTTTGGAAGATAGGAATCGTCAAGTATTGCTGGAAAAAATTGGTGTTGAGCCTACGGGAGATCCTTTCAATTCAGTAATTCGCTTGGATGAAAATTCTAAACGCCCCGATAATCCAATGGTTAATGCTGGAGCTATAGCCACTGCTGGTTTAATTGAAGGTACAAATCAAACTGATAAACTGAATCGTTTATTAGCAATGTTTCGTCGCTATATCGGGCATGATATATTTATTGATGCTCCCGTATTCATGTCAGAAAGAGCTACCGGGCATCGCAATCGCGCTTTAGCAAATTTACTGCTTAATTTTGGCATTATTGATAATAATATTGAAGAAATTTTAGATTTATATTTTCAACAGTGTGCTTTAGTTGTTAACTGTCACGATTTAGCGGTGATGGCTGCAACTTTAGCAAATCGAGGTGTAAATCCAATTACCAACCAACAAGCGGTAAAATCTTGTTACATCAGAGATATTTTAAGCGTCATGCATACCTGTGGTATGTACAATTATGCTGGTGAATGGGCTTATAGAGTCGGAATTCCCGCCAAAAGCGGAGTCTCAGGAGGAATAATTGGTGTAATTCCAGATAAAGCTGGTATTGCTGTTTTTTCTCCTTTAATTGATGAGAGAGGCAATAGCGTTCGAGGTATTAAAGTATTTGAGGATTTATCTGAAGAATTCGATTTGCATTTATTTGATTCTCCTTTAGAAAAATGTTCTTTTCTAGAGATTTCTAAAAATAAAAAAGATGTAGTCTCTCAGGTAATAGGTAATAGTTTGAAAATTTGAGGGGATGGTAATTGGTAATTGGTAATTGGTAACTGGTAATTGGTAACTGGTAATATTTTCTTGTAGGGTGCTGTGACGCTATCAACAATATTGAACGTAGTAATAAATTAGCATTCTAGCGTCACTCACCAATCAATTTAAATCAGCATCGAAGATGCATACATCATTTAATGAATCAGTGAAATCAGTGAAATCCATTTAATCCGTGATAGTTATTTCAATCACAACTTTTCAAAGCTTCAATATCAGCACCCACAATTTTGTCTAAATTACGGGTAATTTTCTCTATATCCCAATTCCACCAAGCAATCTTTAACAAACTATCAATAACATCATCTGTAAAGCGTTTTTTGATTTCTTTGGCTGGATTTCCGCCAACTATTGTATACGGATCGACGTTTTTAGTAACTACTGATTTAGATGCAATAATTGCTCCATCACCAATCTGTACTCCCGGCATAATTAATACTTCATAACCTATCCAAACATCGTTACCAATGACAGTATCACCTTTAAAAGGAAGCTCATTTGATTCCGGTGTGACTTTTTCCCAACCATTACCAAATATTTGAAAAGGATAGGTAGAAAATCCCGATATTTTATGATTTGCACCATTCATAATAAACTTTACACCTGTTGCTAAAGCGCAAAATTTACCGATAATTAATTTATCGCCAATAAAAGGGAAATGATAAAGAACATTACGCTCGAAGTTTTCGGAATTTTCTAAGTCATCGTAATAAGTATAATCCCCAATTATTATATTTGGATTTGATACTGTATTTTTGATAAAACAGATTTGTGGAAATCCTTTCATCGGATGTTTTTCGTTTGGATTTGCACCGTGCATAATATTAGTAATTGATAATGGGTAATTGGTAATTGGTAATAGAGAATAGAGAATATGTTTTTAATATTACACCCCTCTCCTTGATAAGGAGAGGGGATGGGGGTGAGGTTGACAAGCACAGGGGATAGGGGTGAATTACGATCAATTTGAAGCAATACTCAACGTTTTGCTAAAATAATTAATATAACTTTATATTTGTTATTATGAAGACAATTGACAAGTCGAATATCTCCTCAACTAATCGGTTGTTTTCTAATGTTTCTTTTGATGAAAATAAATTAATTCATAAACCAGGAAGCGTTATCGGAAACACGGCTTTGATAGCGGGTACTACTGTAGGTGCGGGGATTCTGGCTTTACCGGCGGTGACTTTACCTTCTGGCGTTTTACCTTCTACAGCATTGTTGATAGGTGTTTGGCTGTATGCTGTTGTGTCGGCTTTGCTAATTGCAGAGGTAACATTAAACGGTATGCGTTATTACGGACGCGCTAATAATGGTTTACTGGCTATGGTGGAAAGTACTTTGGGTAAATTGGGAGCGCGGGTAACGGGTGGCGCGTACTTATTTTACCATTATGCTTTGTTGATAGCTTATGTTTCTCAAGGTGGAGCAATTTTAATATCTGCGGTTGAAGGAATATGGGATATACCTCCATTACCAACATGGATGGGAAGTACTGGATTTGCTTTGATATTTGCCATTATTTTATATCTGGGAAGAGATAGATTTGTTGAGAGGTTAAATAGCTTTTTTGTAGGAATTGTTATCGCTTCATTTGTAGGGTTGCTGCTGTTAGGAATTAATCGGGTACATCCGACTTCTTTATTATCTCAAAATTGGAGAGCGCTTCCTCCCGCGTTATCAGTAATGTTAGTGGCGCTGTTTTTTCATAATATTGTGCCGGTGGTTGTGACTCAGTTGGAAGGAGATGCGCCAAAGGTACGTCAATCTATCGTTGTAGGCTCGGCAATTCCGCTAACAATGTTTTTGCTGTGGAATGCGGTGATTTTGGGAAGCGTAACTCCGACGATGTTAGAGAATATTTCTAGTAGTACTAGTGTTTTCGATCCGTTGCAAGTGTTGCGTGCTGGTGATGCTGGGCAATGGTTGGGGATATTAATTACCGTGTTTTCCGAGTTTGCGATCGCAACGTCTTTGATTGGATTTTTCTACGGGTTGCGGGATTTATTTAGGGATATGAATTTGTTTGCGGATAACAAAATAAGTTTACCGTTAATTTCGGTGATTTTATTTCCGCCAATGGGTTTTTCTGCGATTAATCCCAACATCTTTTTTACAGCTTTGGATTATGCTGGCACCTTCAGCGTTTCAATTTTGGGAGGTGTAATTCCTGCTGTAATTGCTTGGAAAGTGCGAGATAAATACAATCAATATCAACCGCTTGTTTTTGGTGGTAAGTTGACGTTGGTAATTATGATTGTTATTGCTTTGATTGCGATAGTTTTGGGGAATTGGGGATAGGGAATAGGGAATAGGGCATTGGGCATTGGGCATTGATAATTGGATTTATTCCTCTCCCAATATAATTAAGAGCTATAAACTTAAAACGGCACTTCAGTTTTCAAATAGATTTTTTCTTCTAAATAAGGATGCTCAAATGAAAGTTCTCTGGCGTGAAGATGTAACCGACTTGAATTTAATTCATATCCGTAAAGTTTATCTCCCAAAATAGGCATACCCAAGCCGTTAGCATCAGCAGCATGAACCCTTAATTGATGAGTTCTTCCTGTCAATGGAATAAACTCAATGCGGGTGTAATTTTCTTTATTTAAAAGCTTATTTACAACTTTAAATTTAGTTATACAAGGCTTACCATATTGATAATTCACTTCTTGATAAGGACGATTTTCGGGATTTCCCCATATTGGTAGTTCAATCGTTCCTTGATTAACAGTTAGATTTCCTGAAAGTACAGCTTCATATATTTTACTAACTAGCTTTTGTTCAAACTGCTTGCTTATTAAACGATAAACATTTTGATTTTTTGCTAATAGTAAAATACCAGAAGTATCCATATCTAATCGATGCACTGCTGTAATTTTTTCGCCATCAGATATTGATAATAAATTATTTAAGCGACTAACAACGCTATCTTGATTGTGAAGATATCTTCCTGGTACTGATAGTAAACCGGATGGTTTATTCACAGCAATTAACCATTCATCTTCATAGATAATCGGAACCTCTCCCCAAACCCCTCCCCTCGTAGGGGAGGGGCTTTTTAAATCAGATTTTAAACCCGATAATAAAAAACCCATTAATGGCTGACAGCGCTCAACACAAGCACCGTAGAATTCCCCCGCTATTTTATCTTGAGTTGATTCTCCCCACCAAAATTCGGCGATCGCCAAGGGTTTCCATTTATTAATAGCAGCGTAATGAAGTAGCTTCGGCGCACAACAATCACCCGTGCCAGTGGGTAATTGGGGCATTAGTTGCTGTAAACTTGAGGTGTTACCCAAAAAATTCATTATTGAATAAGCTTTATGCATTTGTGCTTGTAAGTTTCGGGATATTTGTTTACGCTGTTGTTTTAATTCCCGAATCCGCATATCGGCGTTATTTATTACTATTTGAAGCGGTTGTAAAATTTCATCGCGCTGTCGTTTGAGTAACTTTCGCTCAATTCCATCCCGACGGCTTTCTTCTTTAAGTTTTTCTAATTCTATATTTAATTCTTCTTCTATCAAGCTTTTGTAGAGTAACTGACGTTTCTGATGGCGTTGCTGTTTGCTAACTTGATGACGTTTACCCATTTCTTGTAAACGTTTTTCAAAATCTGAGATTAAAATTTCAAATTGTTTTCTTTGAGCTAATTGTTTAAGTTGAATAATCTCTTGTTTAATAGCTTCTAACTCTGCTAAAGTCCGACTTTCTTCTAATACAACTTTTTCTCTACCGGGGATTGGTGGAACCCAACCTTCAATAATACTGCTACCATTAAGTAATCCGGAAAAAGCTTTGAGTATTCCTTTTGCGCCGCTTGGTAATTCTACTAATAATATCCCGTACATTTTACCTTCACGGGTATATATTTCATTATTAGCAAGTTGTCGCATTAAACCACGAGCAATTAATTCTGCTTCTTGAGTGCGGGGAAGCTGTAATAATTCGCCATCAGGTGAATATCCTTGGTAATAATAAGTAGGATTTGAATTGTTGATTCGATCGTTGGTATTGATGAAATCTGAAATTGGGTGAAGAGGTAGCATTTTGATTTCTAGCAGTTAAATGTTTAAGGAATTATGAATAAAATACTAAAAATAATAGGAGTTAGGCAGCGATAAAAGTGCAGGAGCGTGTTTCAGACATTCTAGATCCCCCCAACCCCCCTTTTTAAAGGGGGGCTTTATTGAGTCCTAAATAAATAATATCAAC
>CAYMZW010000241.1:0-10418 GCA_964395005.1 uncultured Rivularia sp. | reverse complement strand
AGTAAACTAGTCCCCCATATACATCTATGTCTATTTTACAACAGCGTTTTTCAGCCAAACTCTTTCTTTTGGCAGATGCAAGAGACAGTGAACAGTTAGGAGTTAGGAGTTAGTAGTTAGGAGTTAGGAGTTAGTAGTTAATATCCCCTTGTCTCCCTATCCCCCTGGGCTATACTTGCCGAAGTAAAAAAATATTCCCCCATCCGGCGATGAAGATTCTGCTTGTAAATGATGATGAGCAATTTACGAACCAGCTAAAAGCTAATTTAAAGAAACACAGATACATTGTTGATACAGCGGTAGATGGGCAAGAAGGTTGGGAATTTTTTGAAGCACAAGAATACGATCTAATTGTGCTGGATGTAATGTTGCCGAAGCTGGATGGAATTACTTTTTGCAGTCGTTTGCGTGCGAAAGGTTTGCAGGTTTTGGTGATGTTTTTAACTGCAAGGGCTGCTAGTGAAGATAAAATTAACGGCTTGGATGCTGGTGCTGATGACTATGTTGTTAAGCCGGTACCTTTGCCAGAGTTAACTGCTAGAATCCGCGCTCTATTGCGACGAAAGGCTGCAACTGTATCGACGATATTGGAGTGGGGAAACCTTTCTTTAGAAGCGAAAACTGGGGAAGTAAAATACGCCGATATTCTTTTAAATTTGACTAAGAAAGAATATTCTCTGTTGGAGCTATTCATGCAAGATCCGCAGAAGATATACAGCCAAAATAGTATTTTAAATCAGCTATGGACTTTTGAAGATGAACCGCCAACCCGTGATGCGATTAGAACGCTTGTTAAAAGATTACGACAGAAGTTGAAAGCTGCGAAAGCTCCTGATTTAATTGAAACGGTTTTCGGATTGGGCTATCGCTTAAATCCTGAATTTCAAAAAGCAACTTCAATAGATAGTAATCATAAGTTGAGTAAGAAACTGGTATCTACTGTTTCTCCAATTTCCAAGAATAATTCTGGCGCTACAACTGAAATTGAATCCTATGAGTCGCAATCCCGTTTGCTAGTTGTAGATGAAGATAAAGAATTTATCGATCGTTTCGTTGAACTCGCTTCCTTGCAGGGATTCCAAACGGCGATCGCACCTAATCCAAAACTCGCAAGAGATTCGCTACAAAGAGTTCGTCCAGATATTATTTTGCTGGATATATCTATTGATAACAAAAATGATGAATTTTTGTTTCTGGAGGAAATATCAAAGCAGGAATCATCTATTCCCGTACTTATATTTACTTCCCAAGAATTATCAACCGATAGAATTGCACTTGCTCGTCGTAAAAGTCAAGGCTTTTTTCACAAACCTATTTCCCCAAATCGCGTACTTGAAGTAGTTACTCAAACCTTAAAACCTAGGAAGAAAACCGAAGCGAAAGTGATGGTGGTTGATGACGATCGCATGACTTTACGTCTGGTGCGAACATTACTTGAACCTTGGGGGATCAAAGTTAATATTCTCAACAATTCGCTGAAATTTTGGGATGAAATCCAATCTGTAAAGCCAGATTTACTGATATTAGATGTACAAATGCCCAACGTTGATGGCATCGAACTTTGTCAGCTACTACGCAATGATTCAAGGTGGGCTTGGCTACCAATTATCTTTCTTACCGGGCAGCGAGATATTGAAACCATTCAACAGGTATTTTCTGCGGGGGCTGATGATTTTGTTAATAAACCAGTTGTTGCTCCGGAATTAATTACCCGTATTTTCAACCGTTTGGAACGTACTCGTTTGTTACGAGAGCAAGCAGAAATTAATTCTTTAACTGGTTTACCAAATCGTCAGCGTGCTACCCAAGATTTAGAAAAACTATTGCATTTAGCAAATCAATATCAGCAATGTTTCTGTTTTGCAATACTCAAGATAGATGATTTAAACAAAATTAACCGTAACTACGGACATGGATTTGGCGATAAAATTTTACGTCGTTTAGCTTCTTTATTACAAAAAGAATTGCGATCTGAAGATATTGTGTCTTCTTGGAATAGTGCAGAGTTTTTAGTAGGGATGTACGGTATCAGTCGTGGTTATGGAGTTGAATGGTTAGCAGAAGTATTAGAAACACTGCGATCGACAAAATTTGAAGTTGCCGAACAATCCCTTAGCATTACTTTCAGTGCTGGGGTAGCACAATATCCAGAAGATGGAAAAGATATCCAAACACTTTATCAAAACGCCGCTTCCACAATGGAACAAGCAAAAAAATATGGTGGAAATTGCGTTTTACCTTCAGATTTTAAGGCGGTTAAATCTCCGATATCGCCCCCCCACAAAGATGTAATTATGCTACATCAAGATTGTGCTTTTGCGAATTCCATTATCGAAGCGTTATTAACCAGAAGTTATCGCGTCTATTGGTTAAAAGATGGGAAACAAGTTTTGGAAGTTTTGGAAGGAAAAAGTTCCTTAGATGGAAAAGTTATTTTACTTGAAGAAAACTTACCAGGTTTAAACGGCTTAGAAATTCTCAAACATTTCAAACAACGTCAAATCATTCCCAAATCTAAAGTTATTTGGTTATCTACGACTACAAATGAAGTTGAAAAAGCTTTGCATTTAGGATGTTTAGACTATGTTAATGTTCCTTGCAATATTTCAGCATTTATGTATCGTCTGCGTCATTTTGTAGAAAGATGATAATTAGGATTTAGGATTTTGAATTTTAAAATTTATCTGTGTAGAGACGTGATACATCACGTCTCCCAAAAATTGCCAAAAAAACTAACTAATTTAAGTATTGAAATCGGCAGGTAAAACTAAGTTTTAAATTGCAAATTGCGGTTCCGATGCTTTATTAGACGTTTTATTAGATGAGGCTTGCTGTTGCAAATTAGATATTTCTGTTTTTAAATGTTTATTTATTATAGCTAAAAGCTTGTCAGCGACTATTGGTTTAGTCATGAAGTCACTAGAGCCAGCAACTTTAGCGCGGAATTTATCAAAAAGCCCATCGCTACCAGTTAATATAATTACCGGAATATTGGCGAGTTTATTAACCCGTCTGATTTGCGCGCAAACTTCGTATCCGTTGACAACCGGCATCATTAAATCTAAAAATATCAAATCTGGTGTATTCTCAA
Source organism: uncultured Rivularia sp. (assembly GCA_964395005.1). Classification (GTDB taxonomy): domain Bacteria; phylum Cyanobacteriota; class Cyanobacteriia; order Cyanobacteriales; family Nostocaceae; genus Rivularia. Next base: position 7,327 of record CAYMZW010000241.1, on the reverse strand, counting down.
TCAAAGTCGGTAAAGCTTGAATAGCATCTCGAATTTGAACAAACCTCATATCATTAGAAGTGATAATGCTTTCTAAGGTTTGACATATTTGAAAGCTGTCATCAATACAGGCAATCAGCGGAGTTTTTAATTTTTCTTGTGAAATAACGGTAATATTATTTGTAGCTTCTTTTACTGGTAAAGGTAAGTCAGGCAATTCCGACATATGAATAAATCCTCTCAGGATGAAAGGCAATAAATCGGAGGATATTTTAAGAATATTGAAATTTAGTTTTATAGCTAAATCTTGTAGACTATATTCGCCGTTAATGAAGTTAACAAAATTCTGGTAAACATTGGGCGTAACAATCTGTTGAACTTGTTTTGGTTGCAGCAAGACAGGTGATAAATGAGGAGTAATGTTTGCTAAACCAGCCCCTGCCCACTCACGCCATTCTCCTTCCATACGCTTGAGGAAGAAATCTGTATTCATGAAGGTGAGAGACGTATCTAAGATAGCTTTAGGATTGTGACTACAGGATACATCTTCAAAATTTGCCTGTTGGGCAATATCAAACAATACTTCTGATATGACATTTTTGGCAACAGCATCAACTTGAGTTCTATCTACTTTTTCCTGTTTGTATAAAGTAGTTAATAGTTTATAATCCCAAAGTTTATTTTTTAGTTGAATTGGCTCTAACTTTATCTCATTAATTTTTATATGGGGACAATATTGGCTAACATTTCTGCGCCAACGTCGAAACGGATGAATTCCCCCTGTAGCCCAAATAATTCTTCCAAATCGAAAGTATAAACTCCATTTTGTTTTAGAAGAATTGATATCTAATTTGCCGCTGTATTGATTTGCTGTACAAGTTTTCAATTGTTCAACTAAATCTTGATATGTAATGAAATCTGAATGCACCATAATAACTTTCTTCTTAAAAAATAAAAGGCAGATGGTAGATGTTAGAAGAAAAGATTTTTGAAATCTGATAAAGTTTGCAAATAAAGTTATCCAAAAAGAACGATCGTAAATATTTGCATAAACTGGTAGATACTTACATTCATAACACTAACGAATAAATGTGACAACGCCGTGACATAGGTTTCGCAGCAAAATTGGCTCAAATAGCAGTTTAAAAAAATATTGGCTTTCCCTGATAGAAACTTCATACAACTGGGAACAATAAGTTTGTAAGACAAATCGTTTATGTGGCTTGAAGCTTTCTACACAAGAAGTTTCAGCCCACATTAAAGTTCAGTGAACAACTTTAAATATCAGTAAATCTACTATAAAGGGAATCAACCCAATGACTCAAATGCTTAGAGAAGAAGTGCGAGAGCGTCTTGGTAATATCGATCAAATCCGCGACATCATTTTTGGGGCACAGATAAGAGAATATGAAACTCGATTCGGCAAATTAGAATCCGATATTTCGCTTTTACAGCAAGAAACGCGCTCTCACATCGAGCAGCTAAAGCTTAGTTTTGCAGCAGAATTAAAAAATTGTTTTGAAAATTTAGAGAAAAAGCTGAAGTTATATAACTTAAATAACGAAGAAGAAACAGCCGATTTGCGTCTTAGTGTAGATAGGTTAAATAGAAAATTTTCTAGCTCCGTACAATCACTAGATATAGAATTAGAATCTCAAACCAGATCAATTCGAGAAGACGCTTCTCAAACCAAAGTTCAATTAGAAGAAGAAGTCTTGGCTTTACGAGACTTAGTCTTAGAAGAAATTGAACGACGTTTCTCAAAGTTGAGACAAAGCAAAATTTCCAAAGATGATATGGCTGAGACATTATTTGCTTTAGGAATGCAACTCAAAGAAAAAGAATTCATTCCCATGCTCCGGGAAGCAGGAGATGAAAACAGCGAAAATCATTCCCTAAAAATGCTCAGAAACGGAGAGCAAAAACTCTCAGAATTATTAGCTCACTCCAACGGCTCTTCTGAAACTAACTCCTAGAGGAAATGGAGGTGGGGAGACAAGGGGAATTTTAACCTTTAACCTTAACTACTCTAACTCCTAGCTGGTAACTGGTAACTGCTAACTGATGAAATGTTAAATCGAGAAGAAACAGCACAGCTTGAGAATTTTGTGAATTTGCTTGTTGATTTATCAATTGTTGAGCCATCTAAGCAATCTGAAACACCATTGAAGCGCGAAAAAGCTGATAAGAATGAAAGTGATGCTCCTAATCAATCTCAGAGTTCGTTTAATTCTTCACGAATTCATAATTCATATCATCGAGCGCCGATCGATCTTGGTGATGATGAAGAATTTTTTACTAGAGAACATAATTTCACACAAGTAGAGAATCAATCTTCTACTACCGTTTATTTAGAAGCAGAATTAGATTGTCATCATCAATCTAGATTACCAAATTATCAGGAGCCAGTTGAAGAAATTGCAGTACAAACTGTGCCATTAGAATTAGAAAAACAGCCAGAAATATTAGATAAATCAAATCAATTCAATACAGATAGCTCAGAAGAAACAATTGCTGCTTTTGAAAAATTACAAGAGATTTTAGTTGGAGATGAGCTAACAAAAATTCAGCATAATTTAAATCATCTAAATAATCAACTTTACGATTCTGATGAATTACTGAAGCTGCTTTTACCGCACATTAGCGAACTTTTAAAGCGTAAAATATCCGAATCTAAAGAGGAAGTTGTAGAAGCAATTGCGCCAATTATCGATAACGCAATTCGTGACAGAGTTGAGCAAGATAAAAATAGTATGGGTGAGGCTTTAGCCGCTGCGATTCCCGTGGCGATCGCCCAACAAATCGATGTCAATTCCGATGAAGTTGCTTCAGCAATTGCTCCAGCGATGGGAGAGGCAATTAAAAAACAAATTGAACTCGAAAAAGATAAAATCGTGGATGCGCTTTACCCAGTAATTGGTAATACAATCTCCAAGTACATGGGGGAAACTATCCAAGCAATTAACGCACAAATAGAAAATACTTTAAGTTTTGAAGGCATAAAACGTAAGATTCAAGCTAAATTGCAAGGGGTTTCGGAAGCAGAGTTAATTGTAAAAGAATCAATATCTTTTACTCCTCAAGCTATCTTTTTGATTCATAAAGCATCAGGTTTGGTTATTTGCGATATTCAACCTCCGGATTCGGAAAGGTTAGAGTCAGATATGATAGCGGGAATGCTCACGGCAATTCGCAGCTTCGCTAATGATTGTATGGCTCAATCGGGAAATTCCGAACTTGATGAAATTGACTATGGCAATTTTAAGATAATTTTGGAAGTTGCTGGATACTGTTATTTAGCAATTATTGTAAAAGGAGAAACTCCGAAAAAATTTGTTTCTCAAATGCGGGAAACTCTCAGCAAAATTATTCAAACTTATGGTAAGTCTATTGAACAATTTGAAGGAGATTTGGAGACAATTCCCATTGAAATAAGTACGCTGTTAGAAACTTTAATAGATTTTAAGCATCAGAAAGAAGAAAATAAAAGTAAAATATCACCTGTATTGATATTGAGCTTATCAATTCTAGGTATAATTTTTATTCCTTGGGGTATTTGGCAATATCACAGCAGTAAAATTCGTTCTGTTGAAAATAAAACGGCGTTGGCTTTAGCATCTGCACCGGAATTATCGGTTTATCGTCTTGATGTCAAAGTAGATAAAGATAAACTTAGACTTAATGGAAGAGTACCTAACGAATATTTGAAAACTAGAGCCAAACAAATTGCTGCTTCCACAATTTCTGATTGGAAGATTGACAATCAAATTATTTCAGTTGAAATACCAGCATCACCTGTATTAGCTGCTTCTGAAGTCAAACGAGTCACCGCAGTTTTAAATCAGATAAATGGTACGGTTATTTCCTCTAATTACAATAATGGAAAAGTTTCTGTAGAAGGTAGTGTAATTCGAGTAGCAGATGCTAAAACAATTACTCAAGCATTTGAAAAAATTCCTGGTGTAAAAACGGTATCAAGTGCAGTGCAAGTAAAACCTCTTGCTATTCCAGTAAGATTTTATTTTCAGCCTAATTCCTCGGTTTTAATATCCAAAGATTTAGAAAACAAATTTAACAAGGTAAAAATATTTCTAAATCAATATCCAACTCAAGGTTTAAAACTAATTGGTTATAGTTATTCTCAAAATGCTACTTCAGCAACTAATAAACTAGCAATTCAACGAGCGGAAGCTGTACGGCAAAAATTGATTGAGCAAGGAATTTCTCCATCTCGCTTACAAGTTGATGGTAAAACTGATTTACCAGCAGGAATTGATAAAAATCAACCTGCATCTTTAAAACGCTGTGTTGTTTTAGAACCGATTAATGTTAATTAACAGTTAGCAGTTAGCAAAATTTACTATTATTTGTTCCCCATTCCTTATTCCCTTACTTTAAAATTACAAACAATTTCATACATCTACCTAAAAAATTATTAATTATGTCTACAATTTCCAAAAAAGTTTGTCTTATCGGTGATTTTGGCGTGGGAAAAACTAGCTTAATTTGTAGATTTGTCGATCGACAATTTAGCGATAAATATTTGTCTACCGTCGGTGTAAAAATATCTCGTAAATCTATGGAAGTAAGCGATTCAAAGCAAGAAAAAAATATTACATTACAGTTATTAATTTGGGATATAGAAGGAAGTACTAAATTTAAAGGAGTTTCTACAACTTATTTTCAAGGAGCCAAAGGAGCAATTATAGTTGGTGACGTGACGCGCCCGGAATCACTGGAAAATATTTCAGAACATATTCAAGCTTTCTTAAAGGTTAATCCCCAAGGCAAGGCTGTTATTGCTTTAAATAAATCAGATTTAATTGACGCAGAATATTTAGAAAAATATCGCCAGCTTTATAGTTTTAATGATAATAAAAATTTTGTTTCTACTTATGCAAGTTCAGCTAAAACTGGAAAAAACGTAGATGAAATATTTCAATCGTTAGCACATTCAATGATTTAATAAAATGAATTTATTTACAAATATCTTATCTTTACGTCGTATTGAGTATTTAATTGTTGACAAACATTGGCAGATTATTGAATTATCTCCAAAAATACATCTTCTTGCTGAAAACTCCGATCAAGTACAGAAAGGAAAAGATGTTCGCATGGGCTTTCCCGAATTAATTGGTATTGAAGTGATTGGCGGCGATATTATAGCAGGAAAACAGGATAGTTTTGAACTTAAAGGAATTATCAGAACTCAAAAAGTTTTAAATCCAATTTATATTGATATTTGTATTGCTAATAATATAAAAAACGATCGAAAAAGTAATGAGCTATTGATAGTAGTTGAAGATGTAACCGAAAAGATGGTTCTCGAACAATCTTTAGTTCAAGGAGCCAATGAAGCCAATCTTTTATTACGTACTTTGACAGCTTCCAAGCAATATATAGATCAAATTGTCACATCAATGGCAGATGCTTTATTAGTAACAACAGCATCGGGGAAAATCAAAACTATTAATCGTACTGCACAGATTTTATTAGAGTATGATGAAGCAGAAATTTGCGGTAAATCTATTTCTACCATATTAAAAGAAGTTGATAGTTGGAAACAAGAAATAGAGCAACGAGGAAATGTACAAACACCTTTATTTGGTCCGATAACTCCTTTAGTTAAAGAAGTCGAAACAACTTGTAAAACTAAAAATGGAAAAATAATTACCGTTGCTTTTTCATGCTCAAAAGTTCAGACAGAAATCGACCATTTTCAAGGCTATGTTTATATTCTGCGAGACATGACTGAACGAAAACAAGCTGAACTTGCAAAACAAGAGTTTTTAGCAATGATTAGTCATGAAATACGTACTCCTATTGCAGCAGTAATTGGTATGACGGATGTGTTGTTAAATACTGAGTTGACAGAGCAGCAAGAAGAATTTGCAGAAACAATTTGTAATAGTGGTAAAGCTTTACTTGAAATTGTTAACGATATCCTTGATTTTTCTAAAATTGAATCAGGAAAGTTAGAAGTTGAGGAAGAGCCTTTTCATTTAAATAGCTGTATTGAAGAAGCTCTTTCTTTATTAACACCCAAAGCAAAAGAAAAACAATTAGAACTTATTTTCCACGATAATCCCGAACTTCCACAAGTTATTGTCAGCGATATCAGCCGACTGCGACAGATTTTAATTAATTTAATTAACAATGCTATTAAATTTACCGATACTGGAAGCGTAGAAATTTCAGTAACAAGTCGGGAGCGTCAAACTATTGGCAATGAAAAAAATAATCACGAAATTCAGTTTGCTGTGAAAGATACCGGAGTTGGGATACCCAGTAATCGGATTAATCGTTTATTTAAAGCCTTTAGTCAAGTAAATTCTTCTATAACCAGAAAATATGGTGGCACGGGTTTAGGGCTGGTAATTTGTAAACAACTGAGCGAATTAATGGGTGGCAAAATCTGGGTTGAAAGCGAAGAAAATCTAGGCAGTACATTTTATTTCACCATTACCGCTCGTGTAGTTACTACACTTTTAAATAAAGAATGGGAAATCTTATCAGGAGAATTCGATACCGCAATTGATACGACAGTAGCAATAAAAAATCCTTTAAAAATACTTTTAGTCGAAGATTACCCTACCAATCAGAAAATGATAACCTTAATGCTGCAACGAATGGGTTATCAAGCAGATATTGCTAACAACGGTTTAGAAGCACTAACAGCATTACGTTGTCAATCCTATGATGTGGTATTGATGGATATGCAAATGCCCGAAATGGACGGTATGACAGCAACACACTGTATTTGCCAGGAATGGGATATCTCCATGCGTCCCCGAATTATTGCATTAACAGCAAGTGCCATATTAAGCGATAAAAAAAATTATTTAGATAATGGTATAGATGATTATCTTGCTAAACCTTTTCGCATTCAGGAACTCATGGAAGTGCTGAATAAATGTCAGACTCATAGAAAAGATAACGCAAAAAAAATGGATGTTGCTTACGCTAAATCTGTTACTAAAAATGATTCTACAATCGATACAGCAGCATTACAAGAAATCTATAGAATAGCCGATTTTAATTGTGGAGTGAATGCTAAAGAATTTTTACTGGAAATAATTGAGGATTATTTAGAAGAAACACCTAAATTTCTAGAAGAAATTCGAGCCGCATTAACTGAAAATAACTTAAAAACTGTTCAGCTATTAGCTCATACACTTTCCTCTAGTAGCGCAACATTAGGTGCGAATAAACTAGCTACTTTATGTACGCAATTAGAGATTATGGTAGTAAGTGAAATGTATCAAGAGATAACAGAGCAGATTGATAAGATTGAAGCTGAATATGAAAATGTTGAAAGTGCTTTGATGGAGAAGCGGGGGAATTATTA
>CAYMZW010000240.1:200-10447 GCA_964395005.1 uncultured Rivularia sp. | reverse complement strand
CAGTTAACAGTGAGCAGTTATCAGTTAACAGTGAGCAGTTATCAGTTAACAGTGAGCAGTTATCAGTGAACAGTGACCAATCCTTAATAATAGGTTATCGAAACAAAAATAAAACACAAAAGATAGTAATTTCTACCCCCTCTTCCCCTTCTCCCCCCTCTTCCCCCTCCCCTCAACTCATCCACCAAGGAGTCATCCTCTTCTACCTGGGTTTGTGTTTTCACCGTTTAGCAGAGCGCGATCGCGGTGAGCAATATGATAATTGGCAATCTGCAAAAAGTTATTTTCAGCAGTGTTTGCAGGTGTTTGAGTTGGCTGAATGTCCGGTTTTGGTGGCGCAGTTTATCGGGCAGTTGTGTGAGGTTTTACAGCAGCTAGAGGATTGGAGTGAGTTAAGGGCGATCGCTCATAAGTCTTTGGAGTTGCATCAATTGCATGGGAGTAATACTCAACTTGCTTGCGATTGCGGTTATTTAGCTGATGTGGCTTTGCAAGAATCAAATTGGAAACAAGCAAGTAAATATGCTCAAGCTTCGCTGTTTTATTTGGCTGAAGCGAAGAATAATCATCAGGCACATCAAGCTTTATTTCCGTTGCTGTTGGAGCAAATTTATCAGTTGGTTTTGGTGAAAGCTCTACAATTTTTGGGTGAGGAAGAAACCGCGCAACAGCATCTAGAAAATGCGAGCAAAAAGTTATCAATGGTGATGGAAAATAGCGATTATCGTTATGATGCTCATCGCTATATTCGACTTTTGCGGCGGTTGCGATGGCTTTATTACGAGTGCGGAAAATATTTGGAAGCTTTTTTCATTCGTCGCGAACGACGTTCGGTAGAGCAGCAGTATGGCTTGCGTGCTTTTATTGGTGCGGGTAGATTGCAACCGCAAAGACAAGCCAAAAATCCGGTGTTGATTTCACCTGCAAAAAATACTCATGTTGCTTTAGAAATTACTGCTTCTGGTAGGGAAAAAGATATTAATTTACTAATTGGAAAAATTAGTCGTTCCGATAAAAAGTTAATTTTGATTCATGGTGAATCGGGAGTAGGTAAAAGTTCTATTGTTAATGCTGGTTTGGTTCCAGCTTTACAAAATAGAGCAATTGGCGATCAAATTGCGGTACCTATTGTGTTACAAGTTTACACTGATTGGGTGCGGGAATTAGGAAAATCTTTAAGCGAAGCAATGTTTATTGATACGCCGATTCAATACTATGGTAAAGAATTAAGCGCTTTTGCTTATCCAACCACACCGATTACAATTGCAAGTATTTTAGAGCAGTTGCGGGAAAATGCGAATAATCATTTGATAACTGTATTAATTTTTGATCAGTTAGAAGAATTTTTCTTTGTTTGTAACGAAAGAAGTCAGAAGGAAGAATTTGATAATTTTATCTGTGAATGTTTGAATATCGCTTTTGTAAAAATAATTTTTTCGTTAAGGGAAGATTATTTACATCATTTACTAGATTTAAAACGTTTAAGTAAGCAAGATTCTATTAATAATAATATTTTAGATAAAGATATTCGCTATCAAGTTAATAATCTTTCTGCTGAAGATGCTAGAAAAGTTATTCAAAAGTTAACGGAACGATCGGAATACAATATTGAACCAGCTTTAATTGATAGTTTAGTAGAAGATTTATCGTCAGAAATAGGGGAAGTACGTCCGATTGAATTGCAGGTTGTAGGAGCGCAATTGCAAGATGAAAGAATTACGACTTTAGCTAAATACGAACCTTATCGACCAAATAAACTTATTGAGCGATATATTAAAGAAATAATTAAAGATTGCGGCTCAGAAAACGAACAGTCTGCTTTACTAGTTTTATATTTATTAACTGATGAAAATCATAAAAGACCTTTTAAAACTAAGGCTGAATTAATTGCGGAATTAGCAGAATTCGATTCAGGAGAAAACTTAGAGCTAGTATTAGAAATACTGGTACGTTCCGGTTTAGTTGTATTGTTTGCCGACGTTACCGAACGCTATCAGTTAATTCACGATTATTTAGTTTATCTAATTCGCTCTTTTCAACAAGAAGAATTAATTCAAACTCAATTAACGCAGCTAAGAAATCAAGTACAGCAAAGAGAAGCAGAAATTACTCAACTGCATAGCGAATTAAGGAAAAAAAAGCAGTTAACAACAGTTGATACTCAACCCCACGAAAGCGTAGATTTATTTACAGAATTAAAAGAGCTTCGCAAACGTGAAGAACTTAGTCGCCGCTCAATCGAAAAGTTATCAGCAGAATTAGAACAGCAAAAATTACAGGCACAATTAACAGAAAGTTTACAGCAGCAAAAAATCAGTGAAGTCAGAGTTAATCGTTCTCTAAAAATAGCTCTTGCTGGTTCTATTACTGCGATTTTTGCTTTAACAGCTTCGACGATTATGTCAGTTTATTTATGGAGACAATCTTTAATTAGCGAAATTCAAGCTATCAGCGCATCGGCAGAAGAACTTGCAACTTCCGGTAAAGATTTTGATGCTTTAAAACAAGGATTGAAAGCGGCAAAGAAATTCAAAACAGCATTTTTACCAGATGCTTACACCAAAGCTCAAGTAATGACGGCTTTACATCAGGTAGTTCCTCAAATTCGAGAACAAGAAACAATTAACGGACATTTATCTGGAGTTAATAGCGTTGCTTTTAGTCCGATAAATAACTTAATTGCTTCTGGTAGTGCCGACAATAGCGTTAAACTATGGTATCCAAACGGTAAATTATTCCGCACTTTATCGGGACATACCGATGTAGTAAACAGCGTAACTTTTAGTCCAGATGCTACCACCGTTGCTTCTGCTTCTCAAGATCGAACTGTCAAATTGTGGACTGTAGATGGTAGAGAAAATATTACAAATATAACTTTATTGGGACATGAAAATGTTGTTAATAGCGTTGCTTTTAGCCCCAACAGTAAAATAATTGCTTCCGGAAGTACCGATAATACTGTAAAACTTTGGAATCGCCAAGGTGAATTAATTAAAACACTTTTCGGTCATAATGATGCGGTTTTACAAGTTGCTTTTTCTCCCGATAATCAAATTATTGCTTCCGCAAGTAGCGATAAAACTATTAAATTATGGGATAAAAACGGTAATAATATTCGTACTTTTAGCGGACATCGCGATGCAATTACTAGCATTGCTTGGAGTAATGACGGTAAAATTATTGCTTCGGCAAGTTTGGATAACACCGTTAAATTATGGAACCCTCAAGGAAAGTTATTAAAAGTTATTAAGGCACATTCAGAAGCAATTACTGCTGTTAACTTTAGCCCCGACAATCAAATTATCGCTACCGTCAGCACCGACGAAACCGTCAAGCTTTGGCGCTGGAAAGATGGCATACTTTTAGGAACCCTTAAAGGACATAAAGATTGGGTAAATGATGTTATTTTCAGCCCCGATAATAAAACCCTTGCTTCCGCTAGTCGAGATAAAACGGTGAAACTTTGGTATTGGCAAGATTTATTATTAGGAAATCTGAAAACTCATTCCGGAGCCGTCACCAGCGTTAGTTTTTCCCCGAATGGTAATTTAATTGCTTCTGGAAGTACTGACAAAACTATTAAATTATGGACTCGTAACGGTACTCAAATCAAAACTTTACAGCCATATCAAGAAGAAATTTGGGATGTTAGTTTTAGTCCAGATGGTGAAGTTTTCGCATCCGCTGGTAAAGATAAAACTATCAAGATTTGGCAAAAAAACGGTAAATTAATTAAAACTATTGCCGCTCATAACAATGTAATATTAAGTTTAGCTTGGTCTAGTAAAGGTGATATATTTGCTTCTGCTAGTAAAGATAAAACTGTAAAATTGTGGCGTAGAAACGGCGAATTAATTACAACTTTATCTGGACATAAAGAAGCAGTAAATTGGGTTAGTTTTAGTCGCAACGGCGAATTTATTGCTTCAGCTAGTGATGATAATACCGTTAAAATTTGGCATAAATCCGGTAAATTATTACATACATTAAAGGGACATAAAAGTTCTGTATTTGGCGTATCTTGGTCTAATAAAGATAATATACTAGCCTCAGCCAGTCTCGATGGTACCGTAAAATTGTGGAATTCATACGGTGAATTGCAGCAAACTTTGATTGCAGAAGGTGAAAAATTTATTGGTGTAACATTCAGCCCTGACGGTAAATTGTTAGCAGCTACCAGCGAAGATAAAATTAAACTTTGGCAGCGCGATGGGACTTTATTAATTACTTTAAAAGCTGATAGAGAAGAGTTTACTAGTATTAGCTTTAGCCCAGATGGTGAAATATTAAGCGGTACTAATACGGGAACAGTAATTTTAAGAGATTTAGATAATTTAACTTTGGAAAAATTACTAAATAAAGGATGCGATGCTTTGCAAGATTATGGGAAAGGAGTGGAGGATTTGTGTAGGAAGAGTTAGGAGTTAGGAGTTAGGAGTTAGGAGTTATGAGTTAGGAGTTAAGAGTTAGGAGTTAGGAGTTAAGAGTTAGGAATTAGACCAGGAATTTGCTGAATCTCCTGAAATTCGTTAGCTAGCATACATAGCATTACTGAATATTATGTATAAAATAGCAGCTATATATTAGTGTATTTATCTACCATGTATAGCTGGAAAACAAAATTTTTGAGCATTAGTTCTTTGTGTTTGATTTTATTTTCTGCGACGCTACCCGTGCAGGCTAAGCCAAACCCTGCATCGATGAAAACCTTTGAGAGTGCGAAAAAGGAATTACCTAAAGACTGGTATGCTTTTTATCGTATCGTGGATAGAATTGCTCGTGCTAATGGTTACGATCAACGTCCTTGGAGGATTATGGTAGTTCCCGAATATAACATCAATGCATTTGCTACAGATGTCAATTTGATTGCAATGTACGACGGTATAATTGACCAGCTAAGTGGTGATTCTTCAGCTTTGGCTTGTATTGTTGCTCATGAAATGGGCCATCATAAAAAGCGTCATATAGCCATAAGTAAATCGAAAAAAGCTCAATTAGTTGCCAAAATTCAACAAGAAGCAGAAATAGAAGTTTTGGGAGAAAAACGAGCTGCTACTACAGAGTCAACAGCAACTAGTGTTGTGGGTACCGTGGTGCAAAATACTGTGAGAAACCCTTTGGGTAATCTTGCGGGTGGAATATTGGGGAATGAAAGTAAACGTCGGGTTCGTAGATCTCAGAAACGTATTAACGAAATTGTCGAAAAGAAAAATAGAGAGTTAAACCAGAGAATTGCTGCACAAAGCCGTCAGCATGAATTTGAAGCGGATGAAATTGGTTATCTCGCTTCTGTAAGAGCGGGTTTTGAACCAGAAGGATGTTTACGAGCGATGGAAGTTATTGCTAGAACTCCTGGTGCAGAATTTGATACTACCCACCCAGCAGTACCAAAGCGTATTGAAGCTTTAAAAGCATTGATTAAGAAATACCCACCCCAGACTTTGAAGCGGGAGGGTGAAGCTAGAATCGCTAAAAGTCAAGCTTTAACCTATAGTTTGTCTCGCGATAAAAAGACTTTACGGATTAATTCAGTTCGTGGTAGTTCAGCTGGTGATGATATTGAGAGGATGTTTGATAAATAATAATGTCATCGCTACTCAATAAAACCATCTAAGAACAAAGTTTTTAGAGAAATCATGTAAACAGAATCATTTAAAATACCAGTTTCAGTGGCTATTGCAGTTGTAAAAGTTGCTGAAACTTATTTTTTTGTAACTAGATAGGCACAAATAAATCTATCTATTTCATATTCTAAAAATCTTGTAGGATGCCCGTCCGAATTTACCTCATACAGATGAAATATGCTGTAGTTAGGTTTTATTGTGCTTATCTATTTAGTAGTGACAGAAGTATTTTAATTATAGGACTTACGCAGCGACAACGGAAAATATAATGTTCCAAATATCGAGATCCCCCCAACCCCCCTTATATAAGGGGGGCTTTTCGTAAGTCCTAACTTATTTCAAAACTTATTACGCATCTGATTTAATATCAGATATGTTCTAGCATTAAAAATACGGTTCAGTTGTTCTTTTGGCTCAATTTCTATTAAAAAGCTGTTAAACATCAATTTACGCAAGCCGTTTTTTTCATCTCTGAGCGCAGATTGGTAAATTCCTACATCACAATTATCACAGAATGCAAATAGCTCATAACCTATATGCCGATCGTTCTTAAATTTCTGATCGATTGATTGAGATAATTGCCGCAAAAACTCTTCAATTTGATTAAAGTCAATTAGCGATCGATCGTTTCTATTTCTTTTATTAATCTGCTTAAGCTGTGTTTCTAGTAATTTGATTTCTTTTTCTAAGGTTTTAATATCTATGTCGTTTTTAGGAGGATTATAAATTTTTGCTCCACGATACTGAATAAAAGTAGACTCTTTAATCAAATTTTCTCGACATTTTTCTGCTATCATCTTTTTTGAAGAGTAAAAAGACTTCTTCAATGCAATTGTTAAATCTAAGCTAACCTGTTGATTGTTCTTATTTTTGAGAAAAATTGCTTGTAGCGTTTGCCAATTTTGCTTAGTAGAATCAAAAGTTATATCTTGCACCAAGTCTTGCCATATAACTTTAAATAGCATGAATAAAAAGCGTTCTGTCATACAAACACCTTCCATTTAGTTACTAAATTAAATAATTACTTATTTATACCATAAGCATTCGCTATGGTCAGGTGTTATCATGCACAATGTTAAACAGATAGCGCTGCTGTACTGGCTTTTAATATGCAAGTGAAAATTTAATGTTTATAATAGCGCTTTGTTAATTTTGATTTAGGATGCGCTAAAGCGCTACTACAAACAAAAATTAGATTGATTTTTTAGGCTTTCTGGCGTATCTTATTTAAGATTATATATGTTCTGGCGTGAAATATACGGTTCAATTGTTCGTTGGGTTCAATTTCGATTAAAAAATTTTGAAACATTGATTTACGTAAGCCGTTTTCTTTATTCCTAATTGCAGCTTTGTAAATGTTCCCATACCAATCTTTTTCTACTGCTTCTAATAGTTGTTTATTTGCATTGCTTTTTACTGCTTCTGAAGTTTCATAATTTGATTGAGATAATTGTTTGAGAAACTTTTCAAGGTAACAAATTTCAAAAACAGAATTTTTAGCAAATATTTTTCTTCCGAATCGTTTTAACTGTTTGTCTTGCGATTTGATTTTGCTTTCCAGGTTTTTAATAGCCGTATCATTTTCTGCGGGTTTATAAATTTTTGCCCCACGATACTGAGTAAAAGTAGAATTTTTAATTAATTCTTCTCGACATTTTTCTGCAATATATTTATCTGAATAGTAAAAAGATTTTTCTAATGCAATAGCTAAATTTTGATTAACTTGTTGATTATTTTTAATTTCCTCAATCACAATTTGAAGAGCTTGCCAATTTTGTTTCGTCGAATCGTAAGCTATATTATCTATTAAATCTAGCCAAATAACTTTAAATAGTATGAGTAAAAAGGGTTCCGTCATGCAAGCGCTCCCTGCTGTTTTTCAGTATGGCTTAACCCAATTTATACTGAGAATAAGTTATGCGCCTACGTATTTAAGCTGAAAATTTTATCTATTATATGTACTTTTAATATTAGTAATATAGAGTGGCGGCAATCGATCGTGTAAATTAAATTTCTCAGAAATTAATGTAGATAAAAATACTTACGATCGGCGTGATTAAAAAAATAAATATTGCGTAGGATGGATGACATATAAGCCACACCCTACGCCAAACAATTAGTGAAGGAGTCTTGAATCCAGAATCTTCTTACCTTCTTCACCTTCTTCACCTTTAACCTTTAACCTTTAACCTTTAACCTTTAACCTTTAACCTCACTAATTGCTTGCTGGTGTTGTAGTTGCTGCTGGGGTTTGCTGTTGCTGATATTGAGGGAATTGAGGTTGTTTTGCAGAATATTCTCCTACTATTTGAGATGTTCGGGGATTATAAATCCTGAGATAATTCCAATAGTTTCCCAGCACCTGACGGACGTAATTTTTAGTTTCGGGAAAGGGAATTGCTTCTACAAACTCATCTGGATCGTCTATAGGTAAGGTTTTTAACCACTTAGAAACGTTTCCGGGGCCTGCATTATAACTGGCAACTGCTAACAGCGAGCTACCTTCGTATTGCTTGTGGGTACTGTCTAAATACCACGTACCGTACATGATATTATCGTCGGGTTCTTCTAAGCTGGTGCTTTCGTAATCCACGTTGATTTGTGGTGCAATCCATTCTGCGGTACTTGGTAGCACCTGCATTAAACCCGTAGCATTCGCAATAGATTTAATTCTTTCTTGGAATCTTGATTCCTGACGTATCAGGGAAACCACCAAGAAAGGATTAAGATTGCGTTCTTGCGACCATTTACTAATTAGATCGAAGTATGGGAACGGATAACGAGCCTGCCAATACATATTTTTACTACTCAATTCCTGATATTGAGCTTTCTCGTCAGGTTTTTCCCTATCTTCTAATTTAGCTACTATCGAAATTCCACCAACATAGTTTCCCCTTGCTAGCTGCATCAAACCTTCAGTAAACTGTTCGGCGACTGTTGGCTGTGCTTTGTTCTCAAATTCTGTTTCCCATTGCAGCCAAGCGTCTCTTTCTTGTCCTAATAGATACAGTTCTTTAAAAGTATCGGAACCGGCTGGTGGTAAAGGGCGTACTAAATCTTTCATTTCCGGACTCATGCTACGCAGGGAATTAAAATCACCTACGTCTAAACCCAAAGTAACGGCAGAACGCCATGAGTAATAAGAGTACGGAAATTTACTAACTGCATATTCATAAGCTTGTTTTGCTTCTGCTTCCTTACCAAGTTTAGTCAACCATTTGCCGACCCAAAAAGCGGCTCTAGGAGCCAAAATACTACTAGGATTGTTCACTGGAATCGGGCCTGCCCATTCCCATGCAGCTTGATAATCTCTAGCTTTTGCTTTTTGCAACGCGACTTTCCAACGGTATTCTGCTGCTTGCTCGCTATTACCAAATTTAGTAATTAATAACCTTAAAGCGTCTCTAGCACCAGTATTATTGTTTTGCGATTGCAATACTTTGGATTTACGAATCAGCGCTTCCCCAGCTTGTTCGGGGAAATTGGCAATTACCTGGTCGAGAAAAGGTAAACTTTCGGTACTCGTTCTAGTTAACTCAGCTAAACGCAACAATGCTTTACCACTTTCTCTTTCTTGAGGAAATTCGTTTAGTAATTGTCGATAAGTTAATTGAGCCTTTTCTCTTTCTCCACTTATCTGCAAACCTCTTCCATGACGATAAATGTTTTGGGCTGTAGGAGTAGCTTTTTCGTAAGCATTAGCTGCTTTGCCAAATTCCTTACTTTCCCAGTACGCATTTCCAATTACTTGCCAATTCTCCGGTGTGAGAGTTGGTTCGTTGACAAGACTATCTAACACCGGAACGATTCCCGGTTGTTCAAAAGCCTGTTCTGCCAGAATTAACTGTAACTCTGGCTGATTGGGATTTTTTGCCAAACGTCCCCGAATAATTTCCCACGTCAAAGGATGAGAAGGAAACTCGGCGATCGCTCGATCTTGATATTCTTCGAGTCCAATCAAATACAAAGCCTTCGCGGCAACTGGTTGTTCACCATATTCCTTAACAACAGCCTGCCTTTTATCGGAAGCTTTGCCATCTTCGCCTAAAATACGGTACGCACGAGCCTGCTGTAACAAAACATAAGGCTTTAAGGCTTGATAGTCATTTTCTAAACCATCAAGTAACTCTAGTGCTTCCTTTGCTCGATCTTGTACAAGCAAATCGTCGGCTAAAAGATAACGAGCGCGATATTGTTCGATTGAAGACGAACCTTTGGCAATTTGTGCTAACCGAGCCGCACGTTGTTCTGGGGGTTGATTAACTAAAGGCAAAACAACAGACTTGGCTATATTCGCTTCCGAAATAACCTGCTCTTGATTGTTACCACCAAATAATCTGCCCAAATTTTTGCCAATTTGAGGGGCTGAAACCATAGCTCCAACCAGAAAGGCGCAGACTCCTGCACCCGCAATAAGAGAGATTTGTTTTTTCTGTAGCTTCTTCAGCATTGATACCCGCTGAGAATTTAACAAGAATATCTTGCACTGTAGCATCACTGGTGGTCAAATTAACCTACCATTGCTACCAATTTGGAATTTTTTCTAAAATATTTTGGAAAAAGTTGTTAGGCATTGGGCATTGGGCATTGGGCATTGGGCATTGGGCATTGGGCATTGGGCAT
>CAYMZW010000240.1:0-75 GCA_964395005.1 uncultured Rivularia sp. | reverse complement strand
TGGGCATTGGGCATTGGGCATTGGGCATTGGGCATTGGGCATTGGGCATTGGGCGTTGGGCATTGGGCATTGGGC